>JAFZPK010000062.1 GCA_017552515.1 Deltaproteobacteria bacterium
ACCATCCATGGGTATTTTCCGGGGCGATTGCCCGAGTGGAGGGGCAGGCGGCCCCGGGAGAACCGGTAGAGCTGCGTTCGGCGCGCGGAGACTTTCTGGGACGCGGCGCCTTTTCGCCATCCTCCCAGATAACGGTGCGGGTCTGGACTTTTGAGGAGGATGAAGAGGTTGGGCCGCAGATGTTTCGCAGACGGCTTGAACATGCTCTTGCCCTGCGTCGTCCTCTGGAGGGGAAAAGTTCCACCCTGCGGCTGGTCAACGCCGAATCGGATGGGTGTCCGGGTGTGGTCATCGACCGGTATGGCAGTATCGCTGTCTGCCAGTTCACATCGGCTGGCGCGGAATGGGCGCGCACGGCCATCGTCGAACAGCTGCGCGCGCTTTTGCCCTTGGAAACCATCTACGAGCGATCCGATCCCGATGTCCGTACCCGGGAAGGTCTTGCCGCCCGCTGCGGGCTGTTGTCTGGCGCGCCCCTGCCGGAACTGGTGGAGATAGTCGAGGAGGGCAGGAAGTATCTGGTGGATATTGCCTCCGGCCACAAGACCGGCTTCTACCTTGACCAGCGCGAAAACCGCACTCAGGTGGGGGCTCTGGCGCACGATGCGGAGGTACTCAACTGTTTTTGCTACACTGGTGGTTTTACGGTGGCGGCACTGCGAGGAGGGGCGCGGCATGTGACCAGCATAGACGCTTCCGCGCCCGCGCTGGAACTGGTTGAACGCAATCTGGCGCTCAATGGGCTGGACGCGGCCGCCAATACGAATCTGCACGGCGATGTCTTCCTGTGGCTGCGCAAATTCCGCGATGAAGGACGAAAATTCGATCTGATCGTGCTCGATCCGCCCCGCTTTGCGGATTCCCGCGCCCGGATGACTTCAGCCTGCCGCGGCTATAAAGATATCAACTTGCTCGCCTTTAAGCTCCTGAATCCTGGCGGCATGTTGGCCACCTTCTCCTGCTCCGGGCTGGTAACGCCGGAACTGTTCCAGAAGATTGTCGCCGATGCGGCGCTTGACGCCCACCGCGAGGCGCTCATCGTGCGGCATCTGACACAGGGGCCGGATCATCCGGTCGCGCTCTCCTTTCCGGAGGGTACCTATCTCAAAGGACTGATCTGCAGGGCGCTCTGAAAGAGGAACCGGAGAGGACGAAAAATTAAAAAAACACCTTTGCAAAAGCTTTATTACAACATTCTTTGGATTTGAATCCAAAAAATGTTGCTTTTTTGTCAATTTTTGGATGGAATGCGCCTGTTGGTTTTGGTGATGGAGGCGCGACATGGTGTTGCAAAGACTGGAACGGAAAGAGTATCTGGATAAGCTCATCAGTTTTCGTGATAAGCAACTCATCAAAGTCGTCACGGGTGTCCGGCGTTGCGGAAAGTCTACTTTGCTGGAGATCTATCAGGACTATCTGCGTACCAATGGGAGCATCTCAGAGAATCAAATTGTTGCCGTCAATCTTGAGGATTTTGATTTCTTCTCCTTACGGGAACCTGCGGCCTTACACGCTTATGTCAAAGAACGTCTTGTTCCTGGAAAAATGACGTATGTGTTTCTTGACGAGATTCAGCATTGCACCGATTTTCCTGCCGTGATCGACAGCCTTTATATCCGGAAAAATGTGGATCTCTACCTGACCGGCTCCAACGCCTACATGCTTTCCAGCGAGATTGCCACACTGATCTCCGGACGCTATGTGGAGATCAAAATGCTGCCCCTGTCTTTCAGCGAATATGTATTCTCTACAGGTAACGAGGAAAACCTTGCGGGAAAATACCGGGATTATATTCAGGGAAGTTCCTTTCCCTATGCGCTGGAGCTTAAGGAACAGCCGGGCGCGGTGCGGGATTATCTGGAAGGTGTGTATAACACGATTGTGGTCAAGGATATCGCCGCCCGGAAAAAGATCGCGGACACCATGATGCTGGAGAGTGTGACACGGTTCGTGTTCGACAGCATCGGAAGTCCGCTTTCTACAAAAAAGATTGCGGATACCATGATTTCCTCCGGACGGAAAATTGACGTGAAGACTGTGGAGCGATATCTGGAAGGACTGATGGAGAGTTTCATTCTCTATCGCGCAAAGCGCTACAACATCCGTGGAAAGCAGTATCTGAAAACGCTGGAGAAATATTATGTGGTCGATATCGGCATGCGTTATATGCTGCTTGGGACCAGCGGCACAGATGTAGGACATATTCTGGAAAACATTGTCTATCTGGAATTGCTCCGCCGGGGCTATGAGGTCTCTGTCGGCAAGATCGACGATGTGGAAGTGGACTTTGTCGCAAGAAACCAGCGTGGTGTTCGGTATATTCAGGTAGCGTCCAGCGTCCGGGATGAAAACACACTCAGACGCGAACTCGCGTCCCTGCAAAAGATTTCGGACAACTATCCCAAAGTGATACTCACGCTTGATGAGGATCCGGAAGCCGATTATGAAGGCATTCGCCGGCTCAATGCTTTGGAGTGGCTGCTTGGGAAAACTGACCTTACATAATCTGTCCGAATAAGAACAAAAAAGCCCCGGTTTTGGGCCGGGGCTTTTTCTATATTGGTTTTGGGAAAGCTTTCTCAGATCTTTCCACCTTCCACAACGATGCTGTTGGCGTCGCTTTCCGCACCGTAGACTGCCCGCAGGGTGGCTTCATAGTCGGCGTGGAAGAAGTTTTCGGTGCCCAGTTTGACGATCTCCTCGTTGAGCCATTTCATCAGGTTGGCATTGCCTTTTTTGATTGCCGGATTGATCGTGTCAAGATTGCCAAGCGATTCGATACCAACCTTGTAACCGGGATTTTCAATTGCCCAGGCCAGCACTTCCGTATTGTCGGTGCTGAAGGCGTCGCCGCGGCCGTCCAGCAGAGCTTTGTAGGCGTCCGCATACATCTCGAACTTGAGCAACTTCACTTTCGGATAGTTTTCGGAGAAATAGGTTTCAGCCGTCGTGCCCTTGACGATGATGAGCGTTTTGCCGTTCAGCTGTTCCGGAGCGGTGATGAGTGCACTTTCCTTGGAAACAACACCCAGTGCCACCTTCATGTAGGGCAGGGCGAAGTCGACTTTTTGCGCGCGCTCCGGTGTCTTCGTGAAGTTGGCCAGAACAAGGTCAACCTTGTTGGTATCAAGTACCTCGACGCGGGCGGCCGGTTCAACAGGAACGAATTTGACTTTCACGCCCAGGTCTTTGGCGATGCGGTTGGCGAAGTAGACATCGTAGCCCTGATATTCGCCGTTTTCGTCGACATAGCCAAAAGGCTTCTTGTCGCAGAACACCGCGATGACGATCTCTTTGCTCTTCTTGATCTGCTCAACCGTACGGCCTGTGTCATTTTTTGCCGCCATGGCGCTTCCCGCGAAGATTAGCGCGAGGCCGGCTACCAGAACTGCCCATACTGCTTTTTTCATGATTCTGCCTCCTGTCATTGAATGTTTTTTGCTGCCCTTTGAACAGCGCGGCAAGAATACCGCTATTTCTTGCGTATCTCAAAGGTGAAATTTTGTAAAAACTTGCGTCCGCGTTCACTTGCTGGATGATTGAAGAACTGGGCTGGCGTGGTTTCCTCGACGATAAGGCCGCTGTCCAGAAAGATCACCTTGTCGGCGACGGCGCGGGCAAACTCCATGTGATGGGTGACGATGAGCATGGTTTTGCCATCTTCCGCGAGGTTCATCAGCACGTCCAGCACTTCCCGCACCATCTCCGGATCCAGCGCGGCAGTCACTTCATCGAAGAGCATCACTTCCGGATGCATGCAGAGCGCGCGGACGATGGCGACGCGCTGCTTCTGTCCGCCAGAGAGCTGCCGGGGATAGGAGTGCGCCTTGTCCGGCAGGCCAACGCGTTCCAGCCATTCCAGAGCCTCCTTCTCCACTTTGGCACGGTTGCGCTTCTGCGCCTTGAGCGGTCCCAGCAGGATGTTGTTCAGCACGTTCATGTGGGGAAAGAGATCGTAGCTCTGGAAGACCATACCGACTTTTTGGCGGATCAGATGCATGTCCTTGGTGCGGTTGGAGATGACCTCGTCGTCCAGCAGGATTGTTCCTCCCTGTATTGATTCCAGGCCGTTGATGCAGCGCAGGAGCGTCGACTTGCCGCAGCCGGAAGGGCCGACAATGACGATGACTTCGCCTTTTTCCACCGAAAAGGAGATATCCTTTAAAACCTCGTGTTCATCAAAGGATTTGCGTAAATGCTGTACTTCCAATAAAGCCATGGTGGCCTCTCTCTTTTATACCGGGATGTCCTACTCTTTCTGCCGTTTTTCCAGAATGTTCGCCAGCAGTGAAAACACCCAGCAGACAAAAAAATACATGAAGAAGATCACCGCGTATACGGCGATGGAGCAGGTCGGCACCTTTAACCGGTTGCCTTCTATGATCTGCTGCCCAATTTTGACAACTTCAATGACGCCCACAAAGACGACCAGCGAGGTGGTCTTGATCATGCGCGTCACCAGATTCATCGACATCGGCACAAGAAGACGCAGGGTCTGCGGCAGTACGATGTGGCAAAAGATCTGGCGGTTGGTCAATCCTATGGCCATGCCGCTTTCGTACTGGTGCCGCGGCACCGACTGCAATGCGCCGCGCACCAGATCGCCCATCTCGGCGGTTCCCCAGAGGGTAAAAACCAGTATGGAGGCCGTTTCGCCCGAAAGAGAGATGCCGAGACTGCGTGTGAGTCCGTAGTAGGCCAGAAACAGCAGCACAAGCTGGGGCATGATGCGCATGAATTCGAGGTAGATTTTGCTTAGAATACGCACGACACGGTTCTTTATGGTCATGATCATGCCGAAGATCGTGCCGAAGAAGATTGAAAGGACGACGGACACCGCCGCGATGCTGATGGTGACCCACAAGCCCATGAGCAGGCGGATAAAGTTCTTGCCCTGGAAAAAGACGCTGAACGACGTGGAAACCGCATCAAGTATTTCCGAACTGAGCATAGCGCAGCCTCCTTTCCGCATAGGATGCCAGCATGGAAACCGGCAGCAGCAGGATGAAGTAGGAGAGGGCCAGGAGCAGAAGCGCTTCATCGGTCTTGTAGTAGAGACCTATGAGATCTTTTGCCACATACATCAGATCCGCTACGGCGACGATGCTGAAGACGGAGGTCTCCTTGATGAGAAACATGACGTTGGCGCAAAAACCCGGTATGGAAACGCTCACCGCCTGGGGCAGCACGATGTAGCGCATGATCTGGGCCCTGGTCAGGCCAATGCATTGACCGCTTTCAATTTGTACTTTGCCGACAGTGTCCAGCGCGCTGCGGAACGTTTCCTCCATGTAGGAACCGCCCAGAAAAGTCAGGCCGATGATGCAGCACTGCACGCCGCTCAGCTTGATGCCGACGTTGGGCAGGGCGAAGTACAGGAAGAACAGCTGGATCAGCAGGGGGGTGTTGCGCGAAAGTTCGATGTAGCAGCTGGTGATGGTGCGCAAGACCGGAATCCGGTAGTAGAGAATGAGCGCGCAAATCAGGCCGACAATAAGCGAAAGCAGAATGCCGATCAGGGCAATGTGCATCGTCAGCCACGCGGCTTCCGTGTAAAGGGGAATGACCTGTTTGATAAATGTAAAATCCACGTCTTTGAACCTGCCTGGAAATTTTTTGAATGACAAGAGTATGACATTGCCGCCGGGAATGCAAATATTCCCGTTTCACCGGATTCCGTTTTTCCGGATTCCCGTTCGCAAAACCGCTTTGCCGTAAAAGCGGCGAAGCAGAAGATCGCGACATCTTTTATGTTTGATAGTCAGATTTACGCGGGAAGTCAAAACTTTAAATTGCCTGGCATGGTGAAAAACGCGTTATAAAAATTTCCCGGAAGGAACGGGCGAAGGGAAAAATTGCCAGCTTTCGCAAATATGCTATTATTATTGCCCATCTTCAATGAAGTCGGTGCGATGTGCCCCGGATATGCCGTGGTAAAAAGCAACGGGAAATTTTTGGAGAGAACAGCTGCGAGGTTTTTATGACGGATTCCCATCCTCTGGGCGTTGAGCCGATCGGCCGTCTGTTGATCCGCTATTCTGCGCCCGCCATCGTTGGGCAGACGGCAATTTCGTTGTACAACATCATCTCCGCCGCCTTCATCGGTCAATACGAAGGTCCGCTGGCCCTGACCGGTCTTGCCATCTCCTTTCCCATCATGAATCTGACGCTGGCCGTTGGGCTTTTGCTCGGGCTGGGCGGCGCGGCGATCAGTTCCATCCGCCTGGGCGAGGGACGTCAGGAGGATGCATCGCGTTCGATGGGTTGCGTGCTGACACTCTCACTTATCTGCGGGGTCACCCTTGCGGTGTTGTCGGTTCTCTTTCTGGATCCCTTGCTGCGTCTCTTCGGTGCCAGTGACGAAGCGCTTCCCTATGCGCGCGACTACATGCGGATCTGTCTGCTTTCGTTGCCGGTGACCTACCCAACCTTCAATCTCAACCATGTGATGCGTGCCACCGGATATCCCCGCAAGGCCATGATGTCGCTTCTTCTGACGGTGCTGCTCAACGTGCCTCTGGCCTGGCTGTTTATCGCCCATTGGCGCTGGGGAATGACCGGTGCGGCGCTTTCCAGCACATTGTCGCAGATGGGTGGCCTTATCTGGGTCATGTCGCACTTTGCGCAGCGGAAGAGTCTGGTACGGTTCCAGCGCGGCATTTTCCGGCCGCGCCCGGAGATTTTATATGCCATCGTCGCGGTGGGCATGGCGCCTTTTCTGTTGAACGTCTGCGCCTGCTGCGTGGTCGCCGTTATCAACATGCGCTTGCTGACCTATGGCGGTGATATAGCGGTCAGTGCCTACGGCATCATCAACCGGGTGCTCTTTCTGATGGGGATGGTGGTCGCAGGTTTGACTCAGGGAATGCAGCCCATTGTCGGCTACAACTTCGGCGCGCGCCGCATGGATCGGGTGAGCCGGACGCTGCGTTTGAGCATTACGGCCGGAACCGTGGTGACGGCGGTGGGCTTCCTGGTCTTCGAGATCTTCCCCTGGCCGATAAGTTGCCTGTTCACCACCGATCCGGAACTTCTGCAGTTGACGGTCTCCGGCATGCGGCTGTCATCGCTGGCCTTTGTGATAGTGGGTTCGCAGATTGTCATCTCCAGTTTTTTCCAGTCGATAGGACAGGCGCGGATGGCGGTCTTTCTGACAACAACGCGCCAGCTGCTGTTTCTCATTCCGGCACTCATCGTTCTGCCGTTGTTTTTCGGGCTGGACGGCGTGTGGCTCAGTCTGCCGCTCTCGGAT
>JAFZPK010000063.1 GCA_017552515.1 Deltaproteobacteria bacterium
CGCTGTGCGTTATGCGTGATAGGAGTTGTATCAGGGCCGCTTTCCGCGGCCTTTGTTTTTTGCAGAGGCTGCATACCCGTTTTGGGGGAAAGCAGAAGGTGTGCAATGGACGTTTTTGTCAATGAAAAACCGGTGAGCGTGTCGGAAGGTATGACGTTGTTCGCCCTTAAGGACAGTTGGAAGCCGGATGCCGACATTCTTATCGTCAACGGCTTTCCCTATGATTGCAAAGAGGACTGCCCGCTTAATGAGGCGGATCGGGTGGTGCTGATAAGGCGTGGCGAAATTCCGGATGCCGCCGAACTGGAAGCGCTGATGGCCTCCCGCCATACCCCCGGCGTACATCAGAAGATGAAACGGGCGACGGTCGGCATCGCCGGTGCGGGGGGATTGGGCTCGGCCATTGCGGTGGCCTTGGCTCGTATTGGCGTAGGACATCTGATCCTCGCCGATTTTGACATCGTCGAGCCCTCGAATCTCAATCGCCAGCAGTACTTTATCGATCAGATAGGTCTTCCCAAGGTGGACGCTCTTGCGTCCAACCTGGGCCGCATCAATCCCTACGTGAACGTGACCACGTACAATCTCCGGCTTACGCCGCATAACATTCCGGAGATCTTCGCCGAGGTGGATGTGATGGTGGAAGCCTTTGACCGCGCCTCGGAAAAGGCGATGCTTATTGAAACTTTCCGGACGGTCTTTCCATCGGTTCCACTGGTGGCCGCCTCGGGTGTTGCCGGCAATGATCCGGCCAACACGGTGCGTACCCGGCGGCTTTTGGACAATTTTTATCTGGTAGGTGACGGTGTTACCGGAGCGCAGCCGGGCCGGGGATTGATGGCACCGCGCGTGGGCGTCGCCGCGCACCATCAGGCCAATGCAGTGGTGCGCCTGTTGCTGGGCGAGGAACCCTGAAGAAAAAACGCGCGGGCAATCAGGAAGAATAGGCTCTGAAAGGCCAAAAAAGGAGACGACTATGCGAATCTGGATAAATGAAGAACCTCAGGAGGTCAAAGAAGGCGTAACCCTGCAAAGCCTGCTCAACGAATTGGGCTTTGATGCGGCCACGGTAGTGGTGGAAATGGACGGCGCCATTGTAGCGCGTGATGCCTTTGCCACAACCACGCTCAGCGAAGGCAACCGGCTTGAGCTGGTACGCTTCGTTGGAGGGGGCTAGAACCTTTTTCCCAAGAAGAAGCATTGGCCCGGAATAGAATCATGATGGACACAATTCTGCACAGTTTTTATGCAGGTCACAAGGATAAGATGAAAGGAGCAAAAGAAAATGGACAAATCCCCTGAACTGGTTATTGCCGGCCGGCATTTCCGGTCCCGTCTGCTGGTGGGAACCGGCAAATTTTCCTCCAACGAAGTTATGCGCGATGCTATTGAGGCTTCGGGGAGCGAAATTGTCACTATCGCGCTGCGGCGCGTGGATATCAACAATCCGCAGGACAATATGCTGCGTTACATCGATCGTCAGAAATATCTGCTGCTTCCCAACACCAGCGGTGCCCGTGACGCGGAAGAGGCGGTGCGGCTGGCCCGGCTGGCCCGTGCGGCCGGCTGCGAGCCGTGGATCAAGCTGGAAGTTACGCCCGATCCCTACTATCTGCTGCCCGATCCGATAGAAACCTGGAAAGCCGCGCAGATTCTGGTCAAGGATGGGTTTACCGTGCTGCCCTATATCAATGCCGATCCGGTTTTGGCCAAACATCTGCAAGAAGTGGGCTGCGCGACCGTGATGCCGCTGGGCGCGCCTATTGGCACCAACAAGGGTATAAAGACGCGCGACAATATCGCGATTATTATCGAGCAGGCGCAGGTGCCGGTGGTGGTGGACGCGGGGTTGGGCGCTCCGTCCCATGCCGCCGAAGCCATGGAAATGGGCGCCGACGCCGTACTGGTCAACACGGCGCTGGCGGTGGCCCAATCTCCGGTCAATATGGCCATCGCCTTCAAAAAAGGCGTTGAAGCCGGCCGGGAAGCCTTTGTGGCGGGACTGGGCAAACAGCGCGTACGGGCGGAAGCTTCCAGTCCTCTAACCGGATTTTTGGGAGGTATGAAGAAATGACAACCTTTGCGGAAGTGCTTGAACAGTACGACAAGGAAGAACTGCTGGCGCAAATCATGGGCAAAACCGCCGCGGATGTGGAGAACGCGCTTTGTGCCGAGCAGCGGGATATGGAGGATTTCAAGGCGCTGATTTCGCCGGCCGCCGTCCCCTATCTGGAAAACATGGCGCAGCTTGCCCACGAGTCCACCCTGCGCCGTTTTGGCAACGTCATTCAGATGTACGCACCGATCTACATGTCCAACGAATGTTCCAACGGCTGCGTGTACTGCGGCTTCAACTGCGGCAACACGGATGTGGTGCGCAAGACGCTCACGCTGGACGAGATCGAGGAAGAAGCCAAAGTGCTGAACCAGTACGGCTACCGCCATGTGCTGCTTTTGACCGGCGAGGACATGGACGCGTTTGACAACGACGACATGGTCTGGTCCATCCGCCGGGTACGGCCGCTCTTCAGCTCCATCTGCATTGAAGTCTATCCCATGGATGTCGACGGCTACAAACGCATGGTTGACGCCGGAGTGGATGGCCTGACCATTTATCAGGAAACGTACGACCGGCCGCTGTACAAGGAACTGCACAAATACGGACGCAAACGGGATTTCCTCTGGCGGCTTGGCACGCCGGAGCGCGGCGCCGAAGCGGGGATGCGCAAGGTCGGCATTGGCGCGCTGCTGGGATTGGGCAACTTCTATACGGAAGTTTTCTTTACCGCTCTGCATGCACATTTCCTGTTCAAGAACTTCTGGCGAACCCAGGTTGCGGTGTCGTTCCCGCGGATCCGGCCGGCGGCCGGCGGTTTCCAGCCGCTCTTTCCTGTCAGCGACGCGCAGCTAGTGCAGGCAATCTGCGCCATGCGTCTCCTGCTTCCCGATGCTGGTTTGACCATTTCCACCCGGGAGAGCGCGGAACTGCGTGATCATCTGCTGCTGTTGGGAATCACCCAGATGAGCGCCGGTTCCAGCACCGCGCCGGGTGGTTATGCTCATCATGATGCCAGCACCGGGCAGTTCAACATCAACGACGATAGGACTCCGGCGGAAATCGCCCAGATGTTGCATAGCCATGGCTATGAAAGCGTCTGGAAGGACTGGGATCCAGCCTTCATGGAAAAAGGCGCGTGAAGATTGTTTTATAAGATGGCCGGATGAATATGCCCAAGGTGGATTTTTCTCTCTGTCTGATTACCGCCCGGAACGTGCTTCCGGCAGGCAAGAGCCTGCTGGATGCGCTCCGGGCGGCGCTGGAAGGCGGTTTACGCTGCGTCCAGCTGCGTGAAAAAGATCTGTCTGCCTCCGATTTGCTGGCCCTGGCCCGTGATGTACGCGCCCTGACCAAAGAATTTGACGCGCGGCTGCTTATTAACAGTGATATCGATCTAGCTCTTGAATGTCAGGCAGATGGCGTGCATTTGGGAATTTCTTCCCCTGAGGTAGCTACGGCCCGTCGGATGCTGGGGGAGGAGGCCATTATTGGCTTTTCCGCGCATTCTTTTGACGATCTGTACCGTGCCGAACGCGAGGGAGCCGATTTCGTCACTTTCAGCCCGATTTATTTTACTCCTTCTAAGGCGGCCTATGGAGCCCCACAGGGAGTGGATAAACTGCGCGAATTTTGCCGGAATGCTTCAATTCCGGTTTTTGCGCTGGGCGGCATCAAACTGGAGCGGGTAGCGGAAGTGCTTGATGCGGGTGCCGCGGGCGTGGCGTTGATATCGGCCATTCTTGCGCAGCCCGATCCGGAATCTTCCACACGTGACTTTCTGCAAAGGCTCCACGTTGCTGAAAATATCTAGTTTTTCCAACGGGTGCGAACAAGAGGCACCTGACGAGAGTTAAAAAGAAACGGCCGAAAAACAGGAAATTCCTTTTTCCGGCCGTTTCTTTTCTCGTAAAATGAGGTGCTCAACTGCTATCTCAAGGGGAAAGCGAGCAGGTAGCTGTGGCCTTTCTTGCCGGTAATCTTGGGCACCTCGGTTGCTACAAACAGTACCTCGTCTTCCGTAACAGTTACGCCCGCCAGCGGTGTTTCCATCTTCTCCCCGATAGTTCCCTTGACGAACATGCCGCTCCGGAACTTGACAACACTGATCCAGCTGTTCTTCACTCCGGGCATCAGGCCTTCAACAATACCCATACCCGCTTTTTCCGCCGCTGGCAATACTACTTCCGGCAAACGGTCACCATCCAGATCAATGGCTAGCGGCTTGATTTCCATAGCTGTGACATCGTCCACTTCTGCAGCTTTGGTCATGCCACCATGGATATTGTGCATTGCCGTGGCGAGACTTGCGCCCATCTCTTTTGGCGATTCATAGATCTGTTCACGGCCATCCGGAGAATAGATGTAGAGCTTGTTGTTGCGCACGTAGACAAATTCGCGCCGGCCATTGCCGGTGACATCCATGCAGTTGCCGCTGACTGCGACAAAGTCAAGTGGCATGTCAAATCCCGGTTTCACCGTGGAAATTTTTCCTCCGTTCAGAACATATTGCTCCATCTTGCGCCCAAAAAAGGTCAGCCGTTCAAAGCTCTGTCCCAGAAGAACCTCCGGAACACCGTCGCCATCGCGATCGATGGCGCCCAGAATACGGCCCATGTTGTTCTTCTTTACGGTGAGCGAATTGCCGTTTAGAACCAGAATGGCGCTGGATATCTGCTGGTAGTCTTTCGCATTGTCGTTGACCTTGGAAATCCAGCCGGTAACCGCCAGATGAAGCGCCTCACCGGGAGCGGGCCTCCACCAGTTGACCGCCAGCATTTCCGCCGTCCCGGACAGGGTGGCCTGGGCAATACGCGTCATGCCGCCGCCAGAGACGTCATAGACAAACACATTGCTGCCGTTGACCGCTGCCATCAGGCGACGGCCGTCCACCACTATGAAATCGGTATAGATCACGCCCATCGGCAGTTCACCCCTTTGCTGAAAACCGGGGAACTGCGTGCTGTAGCGGACAACGGAATTTCCGGCATAAGCACCGGCGGGCGTGGCTTGCTGTTCAAGCTGGTACGGGACGGAACCAGTTGCGGTACCTGCCTGCCCCGCCGGGACCATGTTCATGCCGCCCCCCGCGGTTGAGGCGCTGCCCAGCGGCAGCAGACGCATGCCGGATGCACTTGAGCCTGCAGGAGCAGCAGCTACCGAGCGTCCGGTGGCTTTAGCCTTGCCGTAGCTGTGAATGACATGGAAATAGGGATCGCGAGCCTCCAGTCGACCGCCGTCGTAGACGAATACCATGCCCACCTGCTGATCGGTTGGCGCGGAGGGGGCTGCGGGACGCGAAGCCTGGGATGCTGCATAGCTGCTCCATTCAAGCTGCGGAATGGCAGCTTTCAGGCTGTTGAAAACCGCTTCACCATTGCCGGAATAGTCCCAGAAACGGGCGGGCAGACCCTGATAGCGGCGAATCGGATCCCCCGGCTGAATGCTCGCGCCACTGATCTGACCAATCAGCCGCGTATAGGAATATCCGCTCTGGATCTTGGTCACCTGAATGTAGGCCTTCGGCTGTTCCACCGTGCCGACCATTTTTTTGGTTACGGGGTGCATTATTTTTTCACCCGGTTGGATAACGGCGAAAATATCTCCCACCGCAAGCCGGCTGGTCGCGTCAAGATCGATGAGATACTCCCCGCCCATAAGAGACACCACATAACCGTCCACCGCCTTGAAATCCCGCTTCAGGCTTTCGTCCACCACAGCAGCCCGTGCCGAAATTCCGAGGACAAGCAACGCCAACAGCATGAGTCCAATTCTGAATTTTTGTTTCACTGTTAATGACCTCCCCTGATACGCGTTTCAAACGCGCGAGGTTAATGTTTTTTTCACCTTTTTTCTACAAACATCCAATCTGAAACTATACAGCATCACTTGCAAGACGCCAATACACAAATGCTTTTTGCTTTCTGTCCTGGAAGTGGCGGATGATGCTCCGGAGTTTTCCGGAAAGGATGGCACATGTTGCTCGTGAAGTTGGGGGGACATTTGGGGAAAATGGTCTTTGAAGGCCTTTGCGGCTTCATGGCGGGATTTTTGTTTCAGATTGCTTCATTTGTATGGCAGCATATCGGGGAAAGGAATGATGAGGAGAGGGAACATGGACTTTCTTCCCCGCTGGATCGCCCTGGAAGTGACCCGGCGCTGCAATCTTGATTGCGTGCATTGCCGCAGTTCCGCGGAACCTGTCGCGCCGGACGAAGAGCTGGATACTGGCGAAGTCCTGGCATTGATGGATGCCATGGCCGAGTTGTCGTCACCCGCGCTGGTTTTGACCGGAGGCGAGCCGCTGCTGCGCGGCGATCTGTTTGAACTTTTGCGTTATGGTACGCAACGTGGTTTGCGGATGTGTGTCGCGACCAATGGCGCATTGCTGACGGAACGGCGCTGCCGTGAATTTCTGGCGGCAAAGGTACGCATGGTGTCGTTGTCGCTGGATGGGGCGAATGCCGCGGTACATGACGGTTTCCGGCGGGTTCCCGGCGCGTTTGCGGCCACGCTGCATGGCGCCGGACTGCTGCGCCGCCATGGTATTCCTTTTCTTGTCAACTCGTCCTTCACCCGCGTCAATCGTGGCGCTATGGCGGCGGTCTGTGATCTGGCCAAGGAACTGGGGGCGGTTGCCTGGTACATGTTTCTTGTCACGCCTTCCGGGAGAGGACGCGAAATTCTGGATGAACTGATTCCCGCCGGGGAGTATCTGGAAATTTTGCGCTGGCATCGGGACCGTGAGCGGGCGGAAGAATCGCTGATCATGCGCCCGACCTGTGCGCCCTACTATTTCCGGCTGCTGGAGCAAAATCCGGGCGAGGCGCGCCGGCATCTTGACGCCGCGTTGGCAACCGGCGCGCGTCGGGGCTGTCTTGCTGGACGCAGCATCTGTTTTATTGACGCCTGCGGCAATCTCAAGCCCTGTTCCTATTTTCCGGATGCGGCGGGTAATGTGCGCGAGACGCCGCTGCGCGAGCTCTGGTTTAAGGCAGAGCTCCTGCGGGAACTGCGTGATCCGCAAAGTTTGCGCGGCGCGTGCGGCCGCTGCGCCTTCCGCGAGATCTGTGGCGGTTGCCGGGTGCGTGCGGCTGCGCTGTGCGGCGATTTCCGGGAGGCGGATCCTTTCTGCCCGTGGCATGGCGTTGATGCTTTGGTATGAGGAAAGAGAGTCGTTTTTCCCGTGGACACGTATGATGAATCCTTCTTTGGATCGGGTATGGTGATAATTTGTTTGAAGCGCTTTTTCGGCGGGAGGCGGAGCTGCGCTCCGCAGCGCCGCCGATGAGTTCACCTTCCGGATTTCTGGCGGCCTGCCGCAGTCAGCCTGTGGCCTGTACGCCGGTATGGCTGATGCGTCAGGCGGGACGGGCTCTTCCCGAATATCGTGCATTGCGTGACCGCTTTTCCTTTTTGCAGTTGTGTAAAACTCCCGAACTGGCAGCGGAGGCAACGCTGCTGCCGGTGTGCGCTCTGAAGGTGGATGCCGCCATCCTGTTTTTCGATATCCTGCTTCCGCTGGAAAGTCTGGGACTGCGCCTTGATTTTACTCCGGCCCCGGTGCTGGATGCGCCGGTGCGAACCGCGCAGGCAATTGCCGCCCTGCGTACGCCACGGGTTGCCGGGGATTTGCCTTTTCTGGCACAGAGCGTCCGGATGGCGAAAGAGGCTTTGGGACAAACGCCGCTTATCGGTTTCTGTGGCGCACCTCTGACGCTTGCCTGCTATCTGGTGGAGGGTGGAAGCAGCGCAAATTTTCCCCATGCGCTTCGCATGATGCGGGAAGAACCTGCCCTGTGGGATGCGCTCTTGAACAAACTGACGGATCTTGCCATCGACACGTTGACCGTCCAGGCTGCGGCGGGTACTCAGGCACTGCAAATCTTCGACACCTGGGCGCAACTGCTGGATCCGGAGGAGTACCGCATCCGCGTGCTGCCGCATACCCGGCGGCTGGTGGAAGCGGTACGGGGTCCCGTGCCGGTTCTCTTCTTTCTGCGCGGCGGCGCGCCTCTCTGGCTGCGTGAATGTGGCGCGGATGTGGTGTCGGTGGATGAAAGCGTCACGCTTGCGCAGGCGCGCAGGGCGAGCGGCGGCAAGGCCGTGCAGGGCAATC
>JAFZPK010000064.1 GCA_017552515.1 Deltaproteobacteria bacterium
ATGCCGACAATCGTGAGGAAGCGATTCGGCGCATGTCACGGGCGCTGGATGAATATATTATCGAAGGAATTAAAACCACCATCCCCTTTCACCAGAAAATCATGGCCAATCGCGAATTCCAGGAAGGCAAGGTGGACGTCGGTTTTCTGGAACGGTTTTCCGGTTGAAGCCTTTTTCCGTGGGCGTTATTTCTCCTCACATCGTTTGGCCAGACGGGCTGGCCAGATAGTCGGCAAGAATCTTCGCATGATCAAAGCAAAGGGGCTTGGGCAAGGCTTCCGGAGAAAAAAGGCGGGCTCTGAGAGCGTCATCTCCTCCTTGAGGTTCGCCTTCCGCATCGGCTATGAACACCATGGAGACGGTGTGGAAGCGCGGATCCCGATTGGGGGCGGAATAGGCCCTGAACTGCCGCAGGTTTTTGACCATAAGGCCGGTTTCTTCCAGCGCTTCGCGGGCGGCGGCCTGTTCCAGCGATTCGCCGTAGTCGACAAATCCTCCCGGCAATGCCCATCCATGAGGCGGGTTGCGGCGCTCCACGAGAACAATTTTTCCGGCAATGCGTATAATGATATCGACTGTTGGGAAGGGATTTTTATATTCCTTGACTTCTGTCTGGCACTTGGGACATTTTAAATATTGTTCCATGGAAATGGCTCCAATGCTTGATTGACATTGCTTTTTTGCCCGGATGGCGGAATTGGTAGACGCAAGGGACTTAAAATCCCTCGGCCGCAAGGCTGTGCCGGTTCAAACCCGGCTCCGGGTACCAAAATGACGGCAAGCTGCTTGAATCATCAGTGATCGGGCGGCTTTTGTTTTTTTCTCCCCCCTGAAAAATACCTGTTTTTCGGCAGAATGACTACTCTATGTTGAATCTTTCATAAAATGTTTTTGAACTTCGGGAGAAAAAAGTATCCATGAATGTTGCACGCTATCTGCGGCGGAGTGCTTTACCCGGGCCGTGGCGGCTGGAAAATGTCGTAGGGCAAGATTTTTCCGCCGCGATTGTCATACCGGCGCTGGCGGAAAGCGCCGCTTTTCCCGAAACCTTGGCAAAACTGGAGTGCAATCCATCCGGGCTGCTGGAAAAAACGCTTGTCGTGGTGGTGGTCAACAACACCCTGGATACCGATTCCGCAGCGGTAGACGATAACCGTGCGTTGCTGGAAAGATTACGCCATTATCATGGACCGATCAGGCTGGGAGTGGTAGATGCCGCTTCGCCAGGCTGTGAACTGCCACTGAAAGAGGGAGTTGGCGCCGCCCGCAAAATTGGTTTTGATCTTGTTTTGCCGCATGTGCGTCCGGACGGCTTTCTGGTTTCACTGGATGCGGATACCTGGGTGGAACCTGATTATTTGCCGGCGCTGTATGCGCATTTTGCCGGAAAACGCGGCGGCGTGGTGATCAACTTTTGCCACCGCGAAGGCACGACGCCCGAACTGTCCGCCGCCATAATCCATTACGAACTGTTCTTGCGCGGTTATGTGCTGGGACTGCGCTGGGCCGGTTCTCCCTATGCGGTGCAAACTGTCGGCAGCGCTTTTGCCTGTGATCTTCAGTCGTACATGGCCGCGGGAGGCATGAACCGCAAAACTTCCGGCGAGGATTTCTACTTTCTCCAGCAGCTGATCCGGGTTGCGCAGGTCGAACCTTTGTCCGGTACAACGGTTCATCCGGCGGCGCGGCTCTCGTCACGGGTGCCGTTTGGCACTGGTCCGCGTCTGGCGCAACTCCTTCACGATCCTGACAATGAACGCGATTTCTATCCGGCGGAAGTTTTCGATCTGTTGAAAGCCTGGCTTGAGACCGTCGCTTCTCATCTGGATGCGTCGGAAGAGGAACTGCTGCGGCAGTCTGCCCACATTGCGGAACCTTTGGCCGCTTTTCTGGAGGAACGCCATTTCGCGCAGAACTGGCGAAATTTGCGGCGCAATCACCGGACACCACAAGGACTGCATGCCGCTTTTCATGGCTGGTTCGACGGTCTGCGCACTCGCCAGTTGCTGCGGCGGCTGGTGGAGACTTCACATGGCTGGCGGCGATGCACGGAGGCTTTGCCCCCCTTGCTGCACAGACTGCAACTGCCGGTTGCCGGAACTCCGGAACAGCAGCTTCATCTGCTGAGAGCCTTGAGAATCTGAGAACACCTGCACAAAAAAACATCACGGTGAAATTCTCGCTTCAAAAAAGCGCAAAGAATCTTTATAAATACATACTGCAAAATTGTTGTCTGGCTTTTTAAAGTTTCCCTCACCATAATGAGGTTATTACGCACTATGAATACCATCGACGGCCAGCTTTACGAAACCTGTCAGCGAATGAAGGGCAAAGCTGCGCTTCAGCACAAAATCAGCGATATCTGGCAATCCATCAGCTATGCCACGCTCTGGAAAGATTCCGATCAGATCACGGCCGGTTTGCAGAATGTCGGCATCAAAAAAGGGGATCGTATCGCCATTTTGGCGCCGCCTTCACCGCGTTGGGTGACTGCCTATCTGGCCATTCTCAAGGCCGACGGCATCGTTGTGCCCATTGACAAGGAACTGAAAGGCGGCGAGATCCGCCATATTCTCTCCGACTGCGAGGCACGCGTCGTCTTTACCGAAGGCGCATATGTGGAAACAGTGGTTGCCTTGGTGCAGGTTCTGCCCAAGTTGGAAAAGATTGTCATCATGTACCCGGAAGATGACAATAAAATTGCCGATCCCATCTTGGAGATGATGGTGGACGATCTGGTCATGGAATGGCGGCGGCTCGCGCAGAAGTACAATCTTCCCCGTGAAGAAATGAACAACTTTGAGCAGATGGCTGACAAGTTCTATGCTTTTTTGCTGCAGCGGGAATTTTCCGTTTCCAAAAGCCGTGGTGAAGTACATCTGTTTGGCGGCCTGGAAATTTTCATGCGCAAGTTGTTCAAGAAGAAAAAGCTGGAGTTTTTAAGCGGGTTCAAGAAAGATGAACCGCCTTTGCCGCCTCAGCATGAGGTTTCCGATCCTGCTGTTATTATCTACACTTCGGGCACGACCGGCCGTTCCAAAGGAGCCATTCTGTCGCATGGCAACATCATGTTCAACGTCCGCTCCTGCATCAGATTGTTTCATGTTGACGAGTCGGCGCACACATTGTCGGTACTGCCCATCCATCATGTTTTTGCGCAGACCCTTGACGTTGTGCTGCCCCTGACCGTTGGCGGGACGGTTTCTTTTGGAGAGTCCTTGAAAAAGATCGGTGCCAACCTGCAGGAAATCCATCCCAACTTTATGCTGGGAGTTCCGGCGCTTTTCCGTATTTTCTACAACCGGATTCGCAAAAAGGTGGAGGACAGCTCCACGCTGAATTTTTTGTTCTCCATTCCCGGAGGGCGCGCCCTGGTGCGTTCGAAGATCACCGGCTCAATGGGCGGTAATGGCGTAACGTTCATCAGTGGCGGGGCCGCGCTCGATCCGGCGGTGCAAAAGGGGCTGGAAGACTACGGCCTCAACCTTTACCAGGGATACGGCATCACCGAAACTTCTCCGGTCATTGCGGCGGAAAACCAGGATTTCCGGCGGATCGGCTCGGTAGGGAAACCCTTGCCTGGCCTGAAAGTCAAGATTTTCGAACCCAACGAGGAAGGGATTGGCGAGATTCTGGTCAAGGGCCCCAACGTCATGCAGGGCTACTACAACAATCCCGAGGCGACTGATGAAGTGCTTATCGACGGCTGGTACCACAGCGGCGATCTGGGGCGCTTTGACGAGGACGGCTTTCTCTATATCTGCGGGCGGCTTAAGAATCTGATTGTTACGCCCAATGGGAAGAATGTCTATCCTGAAGAGGTGGAAAACGAATTGCTCAAGAGCGATTTCATCGCCGAGGTGATGGTTTACGGCCACAAGATCGATGCGACGGCGGAGGAGGTCTACGCGCTGATCTATCCGGATCTGGAGGCGGTGGACAACTACGCCCGGGAACATGGCAAAACGCATTTTGGCCCGCAGGAGGTGGAGGATCTCATCCGGAAAGAGGTCCAGGATCAGTGTAAAAATCTTGCGGATTTTAAGCGCGTCAAGAAGTTTTCCCTGCGTGAGGACGAGTTTCCCAAAACCACGACAAAGAAGATCAAGCGTTTTGTGGTGGAACCGGACATAGCGGCGCTGGAGAACGATCGCAAGGAAAGCGATCACGAATAGGCGCCCGCCATTTTTTCATTTTTATAGAAATGCCGGTTTTCCCGGAAAAGGAGGCAATGGTGAACATTCTGGTTACAGGCGGTTGTGGCAATATGGGGGGCCGTGTGGTGGAAGTGCTGGCCAAAGAAGGCCATAAGGTACGGGTCCTGGACAAAAACGAAGCGGGATTGAAGACCCTGCAGCAACCGGGCGTGGAGACGCTGTGTGGTGATATTTCCGATCAGGCGGTAGTGCAAAAGGCAGTGGAGGATATGAATGCCATCATCCATCTGGCCTGGAGCTTTTCCGCGGACTTTTCCGATTTGCTCGACATTGACATTAAAGGTTACCAGTATTTGCTGGATGCCGCTGTTGCCAACAAGGTCGATCATATCATCAATGCCGGCACGGCGGTGGCCTATGGCAAACCGCAATGCAGTCCGGTTGACGAGAACCATCCGCACATAATTGCCCAGGCGCGCAAACCCGCCTATGCATTGGCCAAGCTTGTCACCGAAGAAATGGGCAAGGTTTATGCCTGGAAATATCCCATAGCAATCAACACCGTAATGATTTGGTATGCCTACGGAAATGAAATCGGCGGCAAGCATATTCGCGGCATGATCAAGGATGCATTGACAAAGGGTGAAATTGTGGTACCGGCTTCCTGCGGCGGCAGCTTTTTGCAGCTGGACGACTTCATTGATGGCGTGCAGCGCATTTTGGAGGTGAAGCCGCGGGGAGAGTTGTTCAATCTTTCCACGGTTTACCTTACCTGGGAGGAATTGGCGCAGATGATTGTTGACCAGGCCAATCCTCAGGCGAAGGTTGTGGCTGTGCCTCGTGAGAAGTGGCAGGGCAGTTCTTTTCTTACGGATGACTGGTGCTTTGACATTTCCAAAGCGGAACGGATTCTGGGCTACAAGACCAGGCTTTCCCGCGAGGAAGCGGTAAAACATCTTGAAGGAGCGCTGAAGGCCTGCGTTGCCGAAGTCAAAAGTGCCTGCTAATTTTCCAATTTTTTGAACCTGCCCCGGAGATCCGTAAAGATGGCGTTTTTTGAGAAAACGCCCTGCAAGGAAACTTTCTCGGGGCTTTTTTTTCTCCAAAGGCCGTCCGGCGGTCGCTGGCGTTTTTGTGGGAAGGAACGATCATGTTTGAACGGATCCATACCTTCTGTTCCAGTATCTTCGTAAAGATTTTTTTCTGGTTTTGGTGCGCCACCATTGTTTCCGGCATTGTGTTCTACATCCTGACAGCCGTGACCCAAACTACGCCCATCAGCGAGCATCGCCGGAACCTGCTGAGCCACCGCCGCCAGTTAACCGGGCAGACCATGGCGCTTTATGGATTGACCGCCATAGAGATTTTCGAACGGCACGGGTTGAATGCTCTGAATGAGTATTCGGAGCGACTGGAGCGGCAGACCGGTATCCGCACCTATCTCTTTCCCAATGGGTTGCATACGCTGGCCGGCCAGAATCCGCCCAAACAGGCTCTGGCCATGGCTGAACGTGCTCTGCGCAGCCACACTATCGAGTTTGGCACTTTCCATGACACTTTTCTGGTAGCGCTTCCCATGCTTAATCCGCAACGCTTGCTTTACATTATTGTTGGCGAAGTGCCCGGCGCGCCGCCCAAACCGGTGGCGCCTTTCTACCAGTTGCCGCCCAACCTGGGCCTGAAGATGCTTATCACCTTTATCGTGGGCGGCATTATCTGCTTCAGCCTGGCCTGGCATCTGGCTTCACCAATTCGCAAATTGCGCCATGCGACCCAGGAGTTCGCCGAGGGCAACCTGGCGACCCGTGTGCGGCCGTTGCTGGGCAGACGTGGCGACGAGATTGGAGCACTGGCGCGGGAATTTGATCAGATGGCGGAGCGTATAGAGGATCTGGTAAATGCCCAAAAGCGGCTGTTGCGTGATATTTCCCACGAATTGCGTTCACCATTGGCACGGCTTGGGGTGGCACTGGAGTTGCTGCGGCAAAAAACCGGACCGGAAGCTGAAAGTTCCATCAACCGCATTGGGCGCGAGGCGGAACGGCTTAATGCCATGATAGGAGAATTACTGTCTCTCAACGCGCCGGATACCAAAGAGACCATGGCCCGGAGTGAAGTCGATTTGAATGCGTTGTTGAAAGGCATCGTGGAAGATGCCAATTTCGAGGCACGGGCCAAGAACTGCCAGGTGACCTTCGAAAACGACGGCGAGGCGCATTTTTACGGCAATGCGGAACTTCTGGAGCGCGCTTTCGAAAATGTCATTCGCAACGCTCTGCGCTACAACGCGCCCGAAACAGCGGTGGAGATAGCTTTGCGTCACAAGGACGACCGTCTGGAAATCTGTGTGCGGGATCACGGACCGGGCGTACCACAGGATGCTCTGGAAAAGATCTTTTTACCTTTTTACCGGGTTGCTGACGATCGAGACCGCAAGAGTGGAGGCACCGGCATTGGGTTGGCCATTACCGACCGTGCGGTGCGTTTGCATGGCGGCACCATTCGTGCTGCCAATCATCCCGAAGGCGGTTTGGAAATGACCATAACCCTTTAAAAAATGGTATTGATTTCGCATAGAAAAGCGGCAGAAAACGAAAACGGCCTTTTGTCGGGGAAAAACTATGGCAATTGATTTTTCGGTAAACAACGCACAGCACCTGAACCAGGTGCGGACCGCCCATGACGTTGGCGCTTCGGCCAACGTAGGCAACTTTATGGGCATGGCTGCCGTTGAGGTGGAAGATCCCATGTCGCTTCTGGCGGATGCTGCGGAAGAGCTGACTTTCAGCGTGGATACCACCGAGGATTTTGAACTTCAGGAACGCAATGAACGTGACAAGGCAATCAGTACTCGCGCCGATCGGGTTCGCCTGTATCAGGAACTGATGCACGAGGCCGGAAAGGCCCGTGATATTGATCATCTCAAGGATGAACTGCGTTCCCGCAAGATGCAGGAAAACGTCGCGCGTCACGCCCTGGAACTGTTCCATGACCCCAGCGATGCCTGGGCGGCGCTGGCGGAAGCCTTGGAGGATTTTGAAAAGGATCCGGCAGTGAGCAAGGATGTGCTGGATGCCATCCGAACGGGCATGGCGGAGCTGGAAAAGGAATCCGGACCGGCCATTCATGCCGGTATTCAGGGAGCGCTGGCGGCCAAAGGTTATGCCGATCTGGACAATGCCGACAATCTGCGTGGCCTCTATCGGCAAACCGTCTGCGATTTCGGCACGGTCAACGACGTTTTTGCCTATGTGCATGATACCTACGGCGACGGCAACTTTGACAAGGCGATGGACTTTCTTTTCGGGGCCCTAAGCGCTGATCTGGCTTCGGATCTGCCGAGTATGGAGACCACCCATTTGGAATATGTGCATGGTAATTTGGAGCAGGTGCGTCTGCTGCAGAACGTCTATCGAGATTGTGACCGATTGCTTGATCGCTGGGCAAATATTCACAATGTCAAGGATTGCCCTCTGAAATCAATGGAACTGATGGGGCAGATGGTGGCCCTGCGCAACGAACGTTTTCTGGGAGCAAGCCAGATTGATCAGATTGCTTCGCAATCCAAAGCGCCGGATATTGAACACGAAGTGCTGTTTTTACAGGAGATGCTTTCCATGTCGCGCAACTTTCCAACGCAACTGTTTGATGGTACGGAAGGGCGTATGAAGGTGATCGATGCCGTACAGGAGGCGGTTGATCGGGCTATTGAGCGTGAAGATGCCTATCTTGCGTCTTTGGAAGGAGAAGAATAATGCTGGAAAGAGAACTGGCGGAATTCGGGCGGCGTCTGGGTATGGCGAATCTGGCCCTGCACGAGAACGGTGTAGCCGCGCTGGAGATAGAGTCGCTGGGAAGACTCTGCCTTGAACAGGACGGCGACGATCTGCTGATCTACATGATGGCCCCGGTACCGGAGAGCGATCGGGATGCGCCCCGGCGGGTACTGGAGCGTTGTGATTATCGTCATGCCCATCCCTTTACGCTTGTGGGCGGTTTGCACAAGGGGCAGATTATGTTGTTGGTACGGTTGCCGCAGCAGAGCATCAGTGCCGTGCAGATTGAAAATGCGGCACGTTTTTTGGCGGAAGAGCTGCATCGGCTTGCAAGAGGCTGAAAATTGGGTGCATAACATGTAATGCCGCGCAAAGAGGAGAGAAATTATGCCTGCGAAATCCATAGATGTTTTCAATCCATCGTTGGGCATCCAAACGGTAATGGATACGCCTGATATTGCCGGGCAGCATATGCCGCAGGCGCGGCCGCTGGCCTCCAATATGCTCTTTCAGGCCGGGCTTGAGGAATTGTACCGGCCCTCCAATGCCCGGTCCCTTGTGGAGACGGCGCTTTGTCCGGAAGTCGGGGACGGAGAACTCCTGCGTCCAGATGTCTTTTCGGCCAATTTGGGCGAATGTCTGGAGAAATGCGAAGCGAGCGGCAATCCCGCTCTTATGGAGCTGGCGGAAAAGGAACTGAGGCCGCTTCTGGAAAACAAGATGCTGCTGCGCGCCTATGTCAATTTGATGATGGGCGGATGAAGGCCACTCATTTTTCAGTGCTTTTTCGCGAAGGAAAGGACGTATGACCGCTGAACAGCTGACCACCTTGCGGGTGCTGGCCTACCTCTTTTTCCGCATGGGGCATATGGAACGTGCGGGAAGAGTGTTTGCCGCGCTGGCGGCGCTCGCCGAACCAAAACGTCCCGATCTTCAGGCCAACATTGG
>JAFZPK010000065.1 GCA_017552515.1 Deltaproteobacteria bacterium
AAGAACATTCCCAAAGGCTTAATGGTGGTCAATTCGATTCCCGGGGTTATTGATGTGCGTTTGAGCGGCCCCCGCACCATTTTGTCCGGTATCCGTCCTGGAGAGTTGAATCTGACGCTGGATTTGCAGAATGCACGTCCGGGTATGACCAGTTTCGGACGGCTGGAAAATCGCATCCATGTTTCCAGTGCGCTGAAAGTTTCCCGTGTTTCTCCGTCATCCCTGGATGTGCGGCTGGAAGAAGTGGAGGAGAAGCTGGTGCCTGTGCGGGTGATGATGAACGGTATTCCGGCGGAGTCCTACCGGTTGGCCGATGTGGAAGTCAATCCCAAAATGGTGATGGTGAGCGGCCCCCGCAATGAACTTCGGAAGATCCACGAAGTTTCTACGGGGACAGTCGATATCGCGCATCTTGAGAAAAATCTTGCGGTGAAAGTGCCACTTAATTTTGATGGAGATCATGTGTCTTTGGGCGATGTCCATGAAGTACATGTGCGTATTTTTCTGGAAAAACTGAAACCGGAATTGCCATCGGAAGATGTTGCCCCGGAGACGGAAGAACCGGTTGCCCCCTAGCCTGAGGAAGTTGAATCTTTGGAAGGACATGGAGAAACGGGCAGATCCAAAAAGGAAAAGAAAGTTATGGCTGAGAAAATGTTTGGTACAGATGGAGTGCGGGGTATTGCCAACGTCGGCTTTTTGAGCGTCGAGAATGTGCTGCGTTTGGGAAGAGCAGCGGCCTATGTCTTCAGGAATAGCAATCGCCGTAGTCGCATTGTCATTGGCAAGGATACCCGGATTTCCGGTTATATGATCGAAAATGCCCTGGTGGCCGGCATCTGCTCCATGGGCTGCGATGTTTTGCTGGTGGGCCCTCTGCCAACACCGGGAATAGCTTTTATCACCACGTCAATGAGAGCGGATGCCGGAGTGGTTATCTCGGCCTCACACAATCCTTTTGAGGATAATGGCATCAAGTTTTTCGGATCCGAAGGTTTCAAATTGCCGGACGAGGTGGAAAACCGAATCGAGGAGCTGGTGGTTTCCGCCAAAATTGATTCGTTGCGTTCCACTGCAGAAGAGGTGGGCAAGGCTTTCCGAATCGATGACGCACAGGGACGCTACATTGTTTTTGCCAAAAGCTCGTTTCCCCGCGATCTGGATCTCAATGGCCTGAAAATTGTGGTGGATTGCGCCAATGGAGCAGCCTATCGGGTAGCGCCGGCGGTCTTTTCCGAATTGGGCGCGGAGGTGATAACGATCGGCGCAAACCCGGATGGCGTCAACATCAACGCCGGAGTGGGATCCCTACATCCTGAAGCATTGGCGGCTGCGGTGGTGGAAAAACACGCCGATCTGGGTCTGGCTCTGGATGGCGATGCGGATAGGGTGATCTTTGTCGACGAGTTTGGCGAGGTGGTGAATGGCGACAAACTTATGGCCATCTGCGGTCGTCGAATGCTTCGTGAACGACGTCTGGTAAAGGATACCGTGGTGGCTACGGTAATGAGCAACATGGGGCTGGAACTGGCGCTTCGCGAGTTGGGCGGCAAACTGGTGCGTTCCGCAGTCGGAGATCGTTATGTGGTGGAGATGATGCGTCAGGAAGGATACAACTTTGGTGGTGAACAGTCCGGCCACATGATTTTTCTCGATCACAACACTACCGGTGACGGTCTGATCTCCGCTTTGCAGGTGCTGAGTATCATACAAAGAGAGCAGAAGCCTCTCTCCGAACTGGCCAAGGTCATGATTTCACTGCCGCAGGTGCTGCTCAATGTGCGTGTCAGGGAACGGCGTGACATTGCCAGCGTGCCACGTATCGCTCAGGCCATAAAAGATGTTGAGGCGGTATTAAGTGGCAAAGGCCGGACAGTGATTCGTTATTCCGGTACGGAACCACTTGTACGGGTTATGCTGGAAGGAGAAAACAAGCAGCAAATTGCAGACCTTGCCGAACAAATTGCCGGAGCCATTCGGGAGGAACTGGGCTGATGGCGGTTGTTGGTTTGGGCATCGATTCGGCGCAGATTTCCCGGTTTCAGCGCTTTGTGACGGAAAGAAAAGAGACCTTGCTGGAGCATCTCTTTACGGTGGGCGAACTGGACTATGCTGCTGGTCATGGCGCTCAGGCTCAGCATCTGGCCGCATGTTTTGCGGCCAAGGAAAGTTTCTGCAAGGCGTTGGGCACGGGCCTGCGCGGCGGTCTTTCCTGGCTGGATATGGAGGTGGTGCATGATGCTCTCGGCAAGCCGGAACTGCAACTTGCAGGACGGGCCGCGGCTATCTTTCAGGAACGGGGGCTTTCCACGCTGCATTTGTCGCTGAGTCACGATGGCGATTATGCCCTGGCCGTGGTGGTGGTGGAGCGCTTATGAAGTTGTTGACGGTTGAAGAAGCTCGGGCTCTGGATGGAGAAGCCATTAAGCACTATGGCGTTCCGGGGGTGGTTTTGATGGAGAATGCGGGCCGGGGAGCAGCCTGCTTTTTCCATGAGTTTTTCCATAAGTATTTTCCTGGCCCGGTTTTGGTGGTGTGTGGGAAGGGCAACAATGGTGGTGATGGTTATGTGATTGCCCGCCATTTGGAACTTTGGGGCTGGCAGGTGCAGGTACTGGTACTGGCGGAACATGAGGCCATTGGTGGCGATCCCCATATCAACCTTGAAATTCTTTTGAAAACCGATATGACGGTGTATTTTGCCGCCAACGAGGAGCAGTTTCGGGCAACAAAGGCTTCTTTGGGGCGATTTGCGGTGGTGATTGATGCCATTTTCGGTAACGGATTGGCGAAAGATGTGGAAGGGTACTTTGCGCAGGTCATAACGTGGATCAATGCCTCCGGCGCAGCGGTGGGCGCAGTTGATATCGCCTCCGGAACCGATGCAAATTGTGGCCGGGTTTTGGGCTGTGGAATCCGGGCTGCCTGTTCGGCGACTTTTATCGCTCCCAAGGTGGGGCAGATGACGGGTTTGGGCAAGGTTTTGGGAGGAGAAATCCGGTCAGTGGATATTGGCCTTCCCCGTAAGTTGCTCGAATCTGTTCCTGGAACTTTTAGAGCAATGGCCTTCGAAGAGGCGGCGCGCCTGTTGCCCAAACGCCCTTTGGCCGGTCATAAGGGCAGTTTCGGTCATATGCTGGTCGTCGCGGGTTCCACCGGGAAGAGCGGCGCTGCGATACTGTCTGCGCTGGGTGGTGTACGTTCGGGGGCTGGTCTGGTAACGGTGGCTTGCCCGGCTTCTCTGAACGCCATTCTGGAATCCCGGTTGATTGAACCGATGACCTGCCCCTTGCCGGATGCAGGAAACGGTTTTTTTGGCGTTGAAGCCTGTGATGAGATAGTAACTCTGCTGAATGGGAAACAGGTGCTGGCTCTGGGACCGGGTTTGGGAACTGCCCAAACGACAGAGAGACTGGTTTGCAGGCTCGTGGAAGTTTGTGCGTTACCTGTGGTTTTGGATGCCGATGCGCTCAATAGTATATGTGGTAGCCTTTCAGTCTTGCGAAACCGCCAATCCCGGCATGTGGTGATGACGCCGCATCCCGGAGAAATGGCGCGTCTTGTTGGCAAACCGATTGCGGAAATTGAGGCGGATCGTATCGGCGTGGCGCAGGATTTTGCCTGTAAGTTCAACGTTGTGCTGGTTTTAAAGGGTGCGGGAACGGTTGTCGCCAGCCCTTCCGGACAGGTGACAATCAATACGACCGGCAATCCGGGCATGGCGTGCGGCGGCATGGGTGATCTGTTGACCGGTCTTATTGCTGGCCTGATAGCTCAAGGTGTGGAACCCGCCGAAGCGGCTGCACTGGGTGTGTGGTTGCATGGCGCAGCGGCAGATAGGTTGGCGGCAATTAAGGGAATGGCTGGATTGACCGCCTGCGAAGTAGCGGAATTGCTGCCGGAAACCATGAAGGAACTCCAAGAAGCAGTTTTATGAGTGAACTGTTAAAAAATGTAGATTCGATGCGTTTTATAAGTGCTTCTTCCGAAGAAACTCGTACTGCGGGGCGAATCTTGGGTTCTCTGCTGCAGGCGGGGGATGTGGTTTTTCTGATTGGAGAAATGGGAAGCGGCAAGACCTGTTTTACCCAGGGCATTGGCGAGGCTTTGCGCGGTGAAGAAGAGATGGTAGTGACCAGTCCCTCCTACACTTTGTTGAATGTTTATCCCGGTTGTCTGGATCTGTACCATTTTGATCTGTTTAGGCTGGATGGCGAGATGGATCTGGAGGATATCGGGTTTGAGGAATGTCTCAATGAGCAGGTTGTGACTGTGGTGGAATGGGCGGAGCGTATTGATTACCGGAGCCGTGAGGGGATAAGCGTGCATTTTTCCTATCTGGGGGATGAACGACGTCAGCTGGTTTTTGAGGCGCAAGGGGAAAGAAGTACTGCGCTGCTGGAGAACTTCTGCGTGCAATTTGAGAAAGAACATTCATGACACGTTACGATATTGTGATTGTTGGCGGAGGGCCTGGTGGGTACACTGCGGCGATTCGCGCGTCAATGCGGGGCGCTCGGGTGGCTCTGGTGGAGCAGGGCAGGCTGGGAGGCGTTTGCTTGAACTGCGGCTGTATCCCTGTTAAGGCACTGTATTGTACAGCTCATCATCTGCGGAATCTGCCCAGACTCCAGGAACACGGTATCCACGTGGAGAGCAATTTTGTCTCCGCAGAAGCCTTTGCGCGCAAGGCAGCGATTGTTGCACGGCTGACGAAGAATGTTGCCAATTTGCTCAAGAGTCATGAGGTGACGCTTGTCAGGGGAAGAGCGCGTCTGCTGGGTGCAGGTTTGGTGGCAGTGACACAGGAGAGTGGTGAAGAACTGCATCTTGAGGCGCAGGCTATTGTTGTTGCAACCGGTACCCGTCCGTTCTTGCCCAAAATTTGGGCAGACTGCGCGGAAACCAGTGACGAATTTTTGACTGTTCGAACTGATTGCCCCAGGCGTTTGTTGGTGGTGGGTGGCGGGTATATTGGCTGTGAAATGGCCGCCATTATGGCGTCTTTCCGTCTGGATGAAGTACTTTTGGTGGAAAAGGCTTCGGAACTGCTGCGTGGCTTTGATCGGCAGGCGGTAAAAGTGATGGAACGGGAACTTTCGGCGGCAGAAGTCAGGATTTTCAAAGGGACAACCCTTGTCTTTTTGGAAAAAGATACGCACGGAACGCGGGTGCAACTTTCTTCCGGCGAGACATATGAAACCGATACAGTCCTTGCGGCAATAGGACGGCGTCCCAATGTGGAAAATCTGGGTCTGGAGGCTGCGGGCGTCAAGCTTGCCGAAGATGGAGCCATCGCGGTGGATTCCAGGATGCGAACCAGCGCGGAAAATGTCTATGCCATCGGGGATGTGACCAATATTGTACAACTGGCCACGGTTGCGATATATCAGGGTGAGGTGGCGGTCGACAATATTCTGGGTATGGATCGGGAAGCGGATTACCGTGTGATACCATCCACGGTGTTTACTTTTCCTGAGATGGCGCGAGTCGGTTTGCAGGAAGATGAGTGCCGTGCCGCCAATCTTGATTATGTTGTGGGAAGTTTTCCTTATGTAGGCTGTGGCAAGGCACAGTGTGACGGAGAGACGCTGGGAGCGGCCAAACTGTTGTTTGCCGGGGGAGATGGCGCTCTTCTGGGAGGAATGGCGTATGGCGAGGAGGCCTCCCTGTTGGTGGCGGAAATGGCTGTGGCGATGCGAACCAACATGAGGGGCATGGAGTTGGCTGACACGGTTCACGCGCATCCGACTTTAAGTGAGATTGTACGGGAAGCTGCGGCAGATGGAGTGGGCCTGTGTGTGCATAAGGCGAGTATCAGAAATCACAGAGGGATGAGATAACGTTTTAACGTATTGGGGAGGATCTGGAGACCTATGGCGTTGGTGGTCATGAAATTCGGCGGTACGTCGGTGGGTGACATGGAGCGGATTCGCAATGTGGCTCGACGGGTCGCCAAGGTGTTTGATGAGGGCAACCAGGTAATAGTGGTGCTGTCGGCCATGGCGGGAGAAACCAACAAGCTGGTAGCGATGGCCAAGGAGATGAGCGAAGTTCCCCTGGAACGGGAGTACGATGTTCTGGTTTCCACCGGTGAGCAGATTACGATTGCGTTGTTGGCAATATGTCTGAATGCCATGGGATACAAGGCGCAAAGTTTTCTGGGACATCAGGTGCCGATTGTTACGGATAGCGCCTTTTCCAGGGCGCGCATCGCCCGTATTGATGATACCCGGATCCGGGAAGCTTTGTCCGGAGGCACTATTGTGGTCATGGCCGGTTTCCAGGGTGTGGATGAACAGGGAAATATCACTACGCTGGGGCGAGGTGGGTCCGATACGTCGGCCGTAGCGATAGCTGCGGCCCTGCATGCGGATGTATGCGAGATCTATACCGATGTGGACGGAGTGTATACCAC
>JAFZPK010000007.1 GCA_017552515.1 Deltaproteobacteria bacterium
CGCCAGCACCAGACCGGCGTTTTCTCCCAGAAACTCGTCCACTTCCCAGATTTTTCCCGCATACTCCAGACGGCAGCGGATCTTTTCAACGCGACGGGAACCGCACAGAGCCAGCAAACGCCGCGCATCATCCGGCGGAATCGCATATTCGAATTCATGGCGCACAACGTCGCTGATCGCGGCCTTGATGGTCAGCGTCGCGCCTATGGAAGCAAGACGCACCCGTATCGCCTTGCCATCATCCACGTGTAGATAGCCCTGGGACAGCATCTCACGGCTTACCACGTCCTTTTTCCAGGCATCACCCGTAACCAGAAAGCGGCGTTCGATTTCACTGTACATCTCTGTCCTCTCCCTTCAGGCAAGCCGAACCGCTGCGCGTTTCGCCTCTCATGCGCCCGCCGCCACCCGCACCCGAGCGAGTTCCATCTCGGTCCGCATGAACAGACCCATTTCCCCCGGCTGTACGCCTTAGTTGTTTTCGGCAAACGATTCCAGGTCGCGCAGCCAGGCGCCGAAGAGCGGGCATTTTGCCCGCATGGTTGCAATGCCAATGGCTTCCGCAATGGCAATGCCGGTCACGGTTTTCTTGAAGCGGGGCATGAGAGCTTCCAACCGTTTGGAAGGTGCGGTCTCCCGACCATCATCAATACGCTCCGGCTCCCCACACTCCGCGAGAATTGCGTCGATCCGTTTTTGCTCAACGCCCAGTTTCTCCGCAAGACAGGCGGGATCGCTAAAATACAGCGCCTCGATCTCGTGCATGGAAACATAGGGCAGGAAGCGCCGCTCCGCATCCAGCCCAGGAAAGAGTTCCGCCACTGCCCGCGCGGTCGCCTCTCGCATGATGGCCGCGCTTTCAGCGTGGTCGCGGCACTGTTTCGCCTCCGCATAGCCTGGCCAGTCGGACTTGATGCCGTAGTAATCCACCATAAGGGTGATCCGGGTGCCGGGCCGCTGCTTGAGGTGTCTGCCGATGTCATTTTTCGCCCGGGAGAACTTTACGTCCCCACCCTTTTCGCCAGGCTTGCTCAACTGTATCGGGGTAAGGTAGACATTGCGCGGAGCCAAATACGGAGCAAGCAGGCGTTTGACGAAGAGCTGTTCTGTGGTGCCTTCCGTCAGCACGATCACCTCAGCAAAGGGAGCGGGGCGTTCACTCATGGCTGCTCCCCCCCTGAATGATATTTCGCATCCAGAGGTCCCCCACGGAATACTCCTCCAACCATTCAGCAAAGTCGTCCCGTTGCAACCGGGAAAAAACAGATTGCCCACCTTCACGTCTGACCACCACAATGTCTTCGACGGCAAACTGATCGAGCAGGAGCGGCGACTGTGTGGCCACAATTAGTTGCGCGCGTTTGGCCGCGTCTTGCATCAGCTCGCCCAGCATGCGGATGGCCTCCGGATGCAGACCCAGTTCCGGCTCGTCGATGATGATGGTGGAGGGTGGATTCGGCTGCAAAAGCGCTGTGGCCAGGCAGATAAAGCGGATGGACCCATCAGACAGATGATAGGGCTGCATCGGGAAGTCAGATCCCTTTTGCCGCCAACTCAATCTGACCTTTTCCGCTTCACCGTACTTGAAAACATCAAGGATGAAATCATCGAAAAATGGGAGTACTAAACGTATGGCATTTACAATTTCATCATAACTACTAAAAGAAGTATTCTTTAATGAAAGCAAAAATGGAGCCAAGTTGCTGCCATTATGTCTTAACCTGAAGTTATCTTCAATAATCTCGGATCGTCGCATAGGCGATGCAGGACTTGTATCATGAAAATGATAAACCATCCAATTTGATATAGCATTATAAACATAGTAACCAATTCCGAATCCAGTTCCTATCATTGAACTCTCATCGCTTTTTTCATATAATCTGCTTTCTGTTGATGCACTTCCATAACTATTCCAGTTTGAATCTTTATATTTCCTATCTTCTTCAATCAGAAATATATCATCAACTGTTGGTGTTAATACACACCTATAAAAATTTGATCCTTCTGAATATGAACTATGTGATATAAACTCCAATGCGAGATTGATTGTTTCCGTATGCTTTGGCCCATTATGAAGAAAATTGTCCGCCCCGCCGTTTTCCAGGATGAATTTTTGAAAATGCCTCCCGGCCATAGCCATGAGCATTCGAAAAAGCTGCACCAGATTGCTCTTGCCCGCGCCATTCGCGCCGATGAAGATGTTCAGTGGCCGCAGTTCAAAATCCTTCAGTTCCCGGATGGACTTGAAACCGCTGACGTAGAGTTTTTTGATTGTTCCTTGCATAATCACACCCGAAAAACTTTCATCACCTCGTCACCCAGGTGGTTGATCACCTTGACGGCAATGCGGCCGCCCTTCGGTTTCTCGAAAGGGCGCGAGGTGTCGCTGTGCAGACTCTCCCAAGCCTCGGCGTCGATCTCCGCTTTGAGCGTGGTCTTCAACGACTTGTAGGGATCGTTCGCTCCGAGGAAATAGGCATGGCGCACGAAAAAGCTCTCCTCGTTGTAGTCAGTGTCAATGAACCAGCAGGCAATGCCGTCCGCATTGTCGCTCCGCACCTCGCCGCTTGCCGGGTGAAACACGTCCACGCCGTTGAGATTCACCCGAATGTGATCCGGTCCACAGTCCGGCGCATTCTGAATTTCAATGTCCGGCTCGCCGAAGATCACGAAAAGATTGCCCCCGCCCGTGTTCTTCAAATCCGTTGACATGTGCAGTTCTGCGTTCATCCTCGCCCGCAGTACCGGCAAGCGGCCCAGCTTGTCGAAACCGCTTGCTCCCGCCTCGTAGTTGAAGGCGCAGGCGATAAGCAGGTCAAATCCCGCCTCCGCCGCCTCCCGTGCCGCCGCCACCAAATCGGCCCGGCTCACTGTGCCGAACTCCGGGCCAATGCAGATTGCCGCCCGCTTTTCCGGTTCGCCGTCACCTTCACGGTAACGGCCCTCGGCGCAGATCTGGTCACCCGGCCAAGGTGCCAACGAATCAAAACGGATACGGTCCTCCTTGTGCGCCTGCTGAACTCCGGAGTTTCTCAACTCCTCCAGAATCATGTCGGCGAAGTTTCCCCGCTCGCCCACAGCATCGGGATCCAGCGGATCATCGTTTTCATCCACGGCCAGCGTCCGGTGGGGAGAGAGGCTTTCCACGGTGAAGGGTCCGGCTACCCGAACCTTTTTGTTGTCCGTGTAGGGACGGTCAAAGAGATATTCGAACTCAGCCTTGGATGCGATGGAGTCGTCGATTTCCCGCTGCCGGGCGATACGGGCGGTCCACCAGTCCGCGTGTGCCTGTTTTGCGTTTCCAGGCCAGCCAGCTCCGGCCTCGCGGGGGATTTCCCATTCCTCCCAATTTGTTTTGAGCGCCGTGTTCAACTGCACGCGCAGAGGTTCCAGTGTGGCTTGCCACTTGTCCCAGATGATGTCGATTTCCGCGTTGTTCGCGATGGATTTCAGGGTGATGTGGGGAACGCGCTCGTACACGAAGCCCTGACGGATGCGGTCAAAGCAGGGCTTTTCCACAAAGGGGCGGCCACCGATTTCTGCCTCCTTCTGTTGGCCATCCCTGGAGTCGGCCAGCAAATACCAGGGATAGCGCGCGCCCATAAGCCGGGCACGGGCTAGTGCCAGCGCGACACGGGATGTGTCGATGGTGATCCAGCGGCGGCCCCACTGCTCGGCGACGTAAGCGGTAGTACCGCTCCCGCAGGTAGGGTCAAGGACGAGGTCGCCGGGATTGGTGGACATGAGAATGCAGCGTTGAATAATTTTTTCATTGGTTTGCACTACGTACACTCTGTTAGGAGTACCTGCGCAATCAGTCCATGTATTGCCAACTTCAAATGCAGAAAAATCATCTAGATATCGTAAATAAGAAAGACGAACACCTTGAGGAATAAGACGACCAGCATTTTTTAGACGATTCATCCCTAATTGTGTTGTCGTCCATCCTCTACTGTTTGGTGGAAAGTAATCTTTCCCATGGACAGAAACTGGAAAATACATAGCAGATCCTGGGCCACTATCACGACCTTGCCTTTGTGAGGTTACATCACCTAAACGGAAAAATCTTGTCCCTTGTGGAACTTCATTTGATTTGAAAAAAATTGTTCTTGTACCATCAGACAATTCAATATATCTATACATAATTCCGCCATTGCCACCAGCAGATTTATTAAAAAATAGCTTATTGTATTTTGTTTGTTCTGAATTTTTTCCATACCAAATTATATAATCTGAAGTGCTTGAAATATACCTTGATGTCTGAGCTGAAGTCTTATTAAAGCATATTGTAGAGATATTATTTTCCTCTCCAAACACTTCATCCATCAGACACCGCACCCGATGCACATTCTCATCCCCAATCTGCACGAAAATCGAACCACTTTCCGTGAGCAGATCCCGGGCAATAATAAGCCTGTCACGTAAATAAGACAGATAGCTGTGGATGCCGTCCCGCCAGGTATCCCGGAAGGCCTTTACCTGCTCCGGCTCCCGAGTGATGTGTTCTGCCTTGCCGTCCTTTACGTCACGGTTGGTAGTTGACCACTGGAAATTGCTGTTGAATTTGATGCCATATGGCGGATCGATGTAAATGCACTGCACCTTGCCGCGCAGCCCTTCACGCTCGGCAAGACTGGCCATCACCCGGAGGGAATCGCCCAGAATCATGCGGTTGGTCCAGCTTTGCTCATGTGCGTAAAACTCGGTTTTGTCCACGCCGGGCGGGATGCCATTGAAGTCGGCAAAAAGGTTGAGCTGTTCGTCCGGTGTTTTCTGTCTGGCCCGTTCCGCGCTTTCCCGCCGCAGATCGTCGATCAGGACCTTGGGCCGGATCTTCTCCTGGATGTAGAGAGGAGGAGCCGCTACAGTGAGAGGCGCAGCATCCTGTGCCTCCTTGCCGCGCCAGACCAGCTGAGGATCCAGATCTGGGTTGCGGCGCTCGTAGGCTCGGCGAAAGGGCACTTTCTGCTCTTCAGCCATCACCGCCTCATACTCCGCAGTGGGTATGTTCGAACGGCGCGCTTCTGTGTGAGTGAGGTCGGTTATGGTGAGGTCGTTTTTTCTCGGCATGGCGGATTTTCCGTTTCTATTCAGAAGATGGAGAATTTCGCTTTGCCGTTTATTTCATCTGTGTGGCAGGAAATCAAGCCATCTCTATCTTCCCGGCAATTATCCCGTCCAGCGCGTTCGTCAGTTTCACTTCCAGATCGCGCTCCATGGTCCATACCCCGGTGAGTTCGACAAAATCCCAGCGGCCATGGCGTTTCAGGTTGTTCACCCCCGGGGCCCAATAGGTATCCATCGTTTCTTTTTTGATTTTGGCATCTTCGCCGCGAAAGCCCTTGATCTCCACCACCAGATGCAGCGGATCCTCGTGCCCGTCATCCATCAGCAGGATAAAGTCCGGCAAGTAACGTCGGGATTCGGAGCCGAAACGGTAGGGCACTTCAAAGCCCAGTCCCTAGTTCTTTACGTAGGCCCGCACTCTAGGATGCTTCTCCACAATGCGGCAGAACTCGGCTTCCCAGTCAATGTCGCAGATTACCCAGTTGATGTGGCATTTTCCGGCGTCGGTCTGCCAGCGGGTGGCCTTTGTGGTGGTGAAATTTACATGCCGGGTAGAGCCGGTCGGGTTGTAGGCGTCCAGCACAGCCTTGAGCATCCCGGAATCCTGGTGAGCACGAGTAATGGCTGCGGCTATCTTTTCGCAGGCCATGTCCGCGATATACTTGTACTTGAGCTGCGCGGGGCAGGTACCGCCGCTGCACGTCAGGCAGGAGTTCAGCCATTCCCGCACGATGCGTTTGAGCTGGCCGAAGAGATACAAAGGCGGCGCTTCGTCTCCTTCCCGCATCCAGTGGCTCTGCAGAAGGTGTGTGGTCAGCTCGAAGAGAACCTGAGCGGAACGGACATCGCCGGTGTGGGCCAGCGTCAGATCCGCGGGTGCGCCGATGATGCCCGCGTTTCTGGTCTCCGTGGCTCCAACGAGCGCCGGATTGAGTTCCAGCGTCGATTCCTCGTTAAAAACTGCCCTGATATTTTCGGCGGGATGTTCCACACGGTAGCCCAGAACTCGGGGAAAGCAGATCTCCAGATGGTCACGCTCCGGCCGCACAGCCCGAACCTGCACGCTGTCTTTCGGCGGCTGAGGCGGAGCGACGACAGGTTTGGCGGTAAAATCAAAGGGGATGCCCAGCACATCCGCATACTCAACATTGAATAGTCCTTCCTCGTTCAGTTCGTAGGAGCGGCGGCGCAGGGCCCGGCCGATAACCTGTTCGCAGAGCAGCTGGGTGCCAAAGGCACGCAGGCCCAAGACATGTGTCACCGTGTTGGCGTCCCAGCCCTCGGTGAGCATAGACACCGACACTACGCAGCGGATGGACTCGCCCAGACGCCCCTCCTTGCCCACGGTGTTCATCACCTCGCGCAGGATGTCCTGATCGGTGATGTTGGCTCCCACCCGGACATCACCGCTGCGTTCCACCAGTTCCCGGCGGAAACGCTCGATGGCCTGAGCGGACATCTCGTGGAAAGAGCTATCCAGCGCCTCGCCGGATTCCAGCTGCTCGCTGTCGATAAGCAGGGTGTGCGGCCGGCCCAGAAACTGTCCGGCACCGTCATCGTTGCGAAAGAGTTCGAAACGCCCTGGAACCAGCTGTGTGCTGCCGTCAGCGTTTGTCCGCGTGAAACCCGCTATATAGTCGTAAACCAGCTTGGAAGAGGCGGTATTGTTGCAGACCACGATGAAGCAGGGCGGTGTGGTGATCCCCGTCTCTTGCCACAGCTCAAAGGTCTTTTTGTAATGGCCGTATAAGGCTTCGAGGGCAGTTTGTAGCTCGGGAGGAAGGTCCAGCGGATTGAGCGCCGTATTTTTCCCCCGGCCCTTTTTGGGCATCCGCTTGCCGATGTATTTCCAAAGGTCGCGGTACATGGGCATGTCCGCACCGGGAATGTTGTCCGCCACCGGTACACGGGGCAGTTTGACGATGCCGCATTCGATGGCGTCCATCAACGAAAAGTCGCACATGGTCCAAGGAAAGAGCGTGCCCTCCGCGTAGCCGGAACCACGCAGGAAAAAGGGGGTGGCCGTGAAATCGACTATCCGGGCCAGTTCCAGTTTCCGGTTTGCTGCCTCCAGACCGGAGATCCACAGCCGCGCGGCCTCGTTGTTCCGTTCCGCCTCGTTTCTGTCCTCGCCCTTCACATCGGTCTCAAGAGTTTCGCCGGAGCGCTCGCGGTAGCAGTGGTGGGCTTCGTCGTTCAGCACCATGATCGATTTCAGGCCTAGCAACTCGGGCATTACCCGTTGAAGCATCTGCCCCTCGCTTTCCAGGCTTTGCACCGGTTCGCCGTGCCGTCCCTGCAGCAGAGCGCGTCCGCCGCTGGAGATATCCAGACGTTCGCGAAGCTTGAAGGCATGGTAGTTGGTGATGACAATGAGAGCCCGGTTGATTTCGGGCATCAGATCCGGCGGAACCAGCTCCCGGCTTTGGAAGTAGCTGTCCGGATCGTTCGGCTTGAGGACCCGCAGACGGTCACGAATGGTGATGCCCGGAGTGACCACCAGAAATCCCCGGGTGAAGCGGCGGCTGCCCGGATGACGCACGGCATTGATGGTCTGCCAGGCGATGACCATCGCCATGACCGTGGTCTTGCCCGCGCCGGTGGCCAGCTTGAGGGCCAGGCGGTTCAGACCGGGGTTGGCGTTTTCGTTGGCATTTTCCAGATGTTCAAGAAAAGTCCGGACTGTCTTGTTGTTTAACGTGGACGCGACTTCGGAGAGCCAGATCAGGGTTTCCACCGCCTCGATCTGACAGAAGAAGGGGCGGATGCCGCTGAATTCGTGATATCTCCAGTGCTTGAGCAGACGGGCGGTTTCCGGTGTAACTTTCCACGAGGTTTCCGGCGCGGCGCGCCAAGCATCCACCTCTTCCCGAACCTCCTCAATAATGGAGCTGGGATCATACTGATCTTTGCCACGCAGCTGCTCGACGTCGAAAAGGATCTGCTGCGTGGCTTGTCCCCGGCGCTTTTGAGGCTTCGGAATGGGAGTGACGAATTTGACCGGGCGTCGTTTGCCGATGATCTTTCCGGTGGGCTGCCCCTCGTTGTCCAGTTCCCAGTGCCGGGCCGGATAGTCATAGGGCGAATTGAGAATGGGCCGGGTGAAAAAAGGATTGTCCATATGTTTTGTTCCTGTTTTGTGGAAATTTTTTCACTTTTCAACTGTTCAACCATCGCTTTTCAGAACCTGCAAGGCGGTAAAGTTTCCTACTGTTCCCGGATGTTTTCCCGCCGGACCTGCCCTTCCACCAAATGGACCAGCGCATTAATGAAATCGGGACGCACATTCAGCGCGGGCGAGCGGACGAAGTGGACTATCCCAAGATCTTTTGCCAGCCTGCGATACCCGGCATCAATATCCCAGAGTGTTTCCAGATGATCACAGACAAACGAAACCGGCACCATCAAAAGCGCCCGATGCTTCTGGAGGGCCAAACGCTCCATGATTTCGCGGATAGAGGGCCCAACCCAGCGCACCGGACCGCCGCGGCTTTGAAAGCCCAGATGCCAGAGGCATTCGCCCAGACGTTCCACCACGCCATGCACCGTCCC
>JAFZPK010000066.1 GCA_017552515.1 Deltaproteobacteria bacterium
CGTCACGGCCAGACCCTCCAGAACCTTCGCGCCCGGCACGGCGGCGGAGAGCTTTGCGCCGAAGCCGGAAAGTCCGCTGCCCTCGTGGGTGCAGAAGGGAATCAGCGTCTTGCCGGAAAGGTCGTTCTTTTCCAGAAAGGTGTAGATGATCATGGGCCAGTCGCCCCACCAGACCGGCGCGCCAATGAACACCCGGTCATATTGGGCCAGATTGTCCACGTCTCCCGCGTACTCGGGCCGGGCATGGTCGTTTCGCTCCTTTTTGGCCACGTCCGTGCATTCCTTGTATTTTGGGGGATAGGGATGCACCGGTTTGAGTTCGAAGCTGTCGGCCCCGGTTTTCGCGGCGATCATTTCGGCGATGATGGCGGTGTTGCCCTTTTCGATGAAACCCACGTTGTAGTTTTCGCCGGTGTGGGAGAAGAAGACCACCAGGGTTTTACCTGTCTCTGCGGCAAAGGCTGGGGAAACGGCCAAGGTGAACAGGGAGGCGCAGAGGGGAAGAACGAATCGAATACCGTGTTTCATGGTGTTGTCCTTTTGCGTTGTGTGATGGAGGAAGGTTATTCCGGCCGCAGCGGTCCGTAGAAGAAGGAGGCGGTCGCGCCGCCGTCGATCAGGAAATCCGAACCGGTGATGAAAGCGCCCCGGCTGTCCAGCATCAGTTCCGCCAGATTTGCGATTTCGTCCGCCGTGGCCGGACGGCCCGCCGGACATTTGGCAAACATGTTCTTGTAGAAGTCGCCGCGCGGGCCGTTGAATTCGTCGATTGCCAGCGGCGTTACCACAATGCCCGGGGAAATGGCGTTGATTCTCGCTCCACGTTTACCCCACTTCACTGCCTCGGCCATGACCCGTTTTCCGTTGCAGCGTTTGGCCAGCTGATAGGCATGCAGGGTATCACGGATATTTTCCGGCTGCAGCACGGGCAGTTTCAGCAGTTCTTCCGTCGGCGTTGTGGCCAGCTGTTCGTCAATCTCCGCGCCCAGAGCAGGCATCCGGTAGCCGGACTGGCTGGACACGGTGATGCCCGTCCCGCCCGGTTTGATAACCTTGCCCACTTCTTCCAAAAGGACCGCCGTGCCGTACAGATCCACCTTGAGGATGACTTCAATGGGGGCCTGGCTGGGCGAAACGCCCGCCGCGTTGACCAGCATGGCGATTTCCCCGTGCTTTTGCGCTTCGGTGATCAGATGCAGGATGGAATCCCGCGACGCCAGATCCATTTCCATGGACAGGGCGTCGAATCCTGCCTCGTTCAGTATCTTGCACACCGTTCCGGCGTTGCCTGGGTTCTTGTCGCCGACCACGATCTTTTTACCATAGCCCATCCTGCGGGCGATGGCCATGCCGATCTGCCCCGCGCCGGTGAGAATCAAGACGTCTTTCATGTGGATGTTCCTCCTTTTTAATGTTCCCTTTTTTCAAAAAACCAGAAAACCGTGGTCATCAGCTACGGGGTGCGGCAGGTAGGGAGCTTCCAGCGCCCTGATTTCCTCCTCGTCCAGCTTGATATCCAGGGCTGCGACGGCTTCCTCCACGTGCTTCGGGTCGGTCGTGCCTACAATCGGAGCCGTGATCCAGGGTTTGGACAGCATCCAGGCCAGGGCCTCCTGAGCCATAGATACGCCACGCTGCGCCGCCAGCTTTTGCAGGTTTTCTATGATGGGCAGATCGAGATTCTCGTTGCGGCCCCAGACGGCCGGAGAAATTTCGTCCACGGAGTTGCGTGCCGTCTTCGTGCCCCAGGGGTGGGTCAGGCGTCCGCCCGCAAGCGGGCTCCAGGGTACGAGCGCCACGCCCTGGTCGCGGCAGCAGGGGATCATTTCCCGCTCCTCCTCGCGGTATATCAGGTTGTAGTGGTTCTGCATGGAGACAAATTTCGTCCAGCCGTGGAGCTCGGCGACGTGCTGCAGTTTCATGAACTGCCAGGCGTACATGGTGCTGGCCCCGATGTAACGGGCCTTGCCGCTCTTCACCACGTCGTGCAGGGCCTCCATGGTTTCTTCGAAGGGGACGGCGAGATCGGGGCGGTGTATCTGGTAGAGATCCACATAATCAAGTCCTAGGCGCTTCAGGCTGTGGTCAATTTCGGCCATGATGTTCTTGCGCGAGAGTCCGCCGCCATTGGGAGAGCCGAGGCGCATGTCGAAACGGACCTTGGTAGCCACCACGATTTCGTCGCGGTTCAGCCCGAATTCGCGGATGAGGCGGCCGGTGATTTCCTCGCTGGTTCCGTACTGATAGACGTTGGCGGTGTCAAAGTAGTTGATGCCCAGCTCGACCGCCTTTTTGAAGATGGGTTTGGCATCCTCGAAGTCCCGTGCCCAGGGGAACTGGCCGTTCTCAGAACCCGGTTTGCCGAAACTCATCATGCCGAGACAGATGCGGGAAACATCCAGGCCGGTTTTACCCAGTTTGACGTATTGCATGATTTTCTCCTGTGTTGTTTGAAAGTTGTCCATTATCTGGTGAAGTTGGTGAAGATCGGCTCCTCTACCTCCGGCAGGGGTATGCCAGCCTTTTCGGCAGCCTCGTGGCAGCGCAGGAAATAAGCCATGTTGCGGCCGATAATGCGCATGTTGCAGAGACCCTCCCTGTCTTCCGGCACCTCTTCGGGCTTGAGGGCGAACACATTGTTCCAGTAGCGGGACGACACGATGAACATCTCCTGAATGGTGAAATACTTGTTCAGCTGGGAGAAGGCTGTGACCGAGCCACCGCGCCGCGCTACCGTAACGGCGGCGACCGGCTTGAGGCGGAAGGCCGCGTTATGGTTGCCCACGAATTCTGAAAAGAAGAGCCGATCCATGAAGGACTTCATGTTGCCGGAAAGGGTCGCGTAGTGTACCGGCGAGCCGAAGACGAAGCCGTCGGCCTGCCGCGCAAGTTCCCGGAATTCGTTTACTTTGTCGTCAATGACGCAGCGCCCCAGTTCCGCGCACTTGCCGCAGTCCGTACAGCCGCCGATCGGTTTGGCTCCCACCCAAAAGATGTGGGTTTCCATACCCGCCGCGTTCAGGGCTTTTTCCACTTCCGCCAGTGCCAGGCTGGTGGAGCCGTCTTTGTTGGGACTGCCGTTGATCAATTCTACCCGCATGATTCTCCTCCGGTTCCGAGTTGACGATGCTTACGCATTCCATATGTTTTTAACGAATAGTCTTAAATGCAGAGAACTTTGATATACGGCATTTCTTTTGGATTGTACAATGCTGTTTGCACATTGTACTATGCGTAGGACGCATAGATAGGAGGAACGTCATGATCGAACTGCAACTGCTGAAACAACTGGTCACCTTTAGGCAGTACGGCACACTTTCCGCTGCGTCGGAGGTTTTGCATCTCTCGCAGCCTTCCCTGACCCGATCCATGCAGAAGTTGGAGTCACTTTTGGGTGTGCCGCTGTTCGAACGTGACCGGAACCGCATCCGGCTGAACGC
>JAFZPK010000067.1 GCA_017552515.1 Deltaproteobacteria bacterium
CCTTTTACAGGGCTCGGATACATCCAGACAGCAGCCAGGATCATGTAGATGGCAGCGATGATCATGGAGATCCAGTGACCGAATGCGAAGTCCCAGGTACCGATATGGAACAAGCGGCGGCAGTATTCAGCGGTCTGCTCGGGCAGGATGCTCATATCAAAAGCCAGGTCTTTCTTGGTGGATTTGAAGGGGTCAAATTTGGGAATGACGCCGTTATCTTCGAGGATGTTACGGACATAACCCAAACCTTTTTTCTTTGCTTTGCCCCACTCGGAAGCCTGCAGCGAAACATCGATACCGGTCGGCAGCAGTCCGAAGAAGGCGGTCAGAGTAAGCCAGGAGCCTGCCGGAGCGGAGAAGACGAAGAAATACTTGAATACGGACATGGGCGGCGGATTCCAGAAGAAGGCGAAGAAGGCGGAAGCCACCAGCAAGCCGGCGCAGAGCTTCGTGATTTTCTCAACATAGCTGTAGTTGCCGTACAGAATCATGTAGCAGGATACTACTGCAATGATAACGCCATACGCGGAAAGCGGAATATTAGCCAGGAAGTTCGCCTTCTCTGTACCAGCGCCACCAAGCTGCACGGTGAAGAGATAGTAGGCAACGGCTGCTGCTGCGATGGTACGGCCAGCGGAGCCGACGGCGCACTGAATCAGGGTAATGATCATGACGTACCAGAGCGGCCATTTGCCCGGAGCGGTTCCGTAGGCGTCCATAATGGAACGTCCGGTTGCGTTGGTGAAACGGAACGCCATTTCAAATCCATAATACTTGAAGATGTAGCAGACCGGAATGGCCCACAGCAGAGCGTACTGGAAACGTCCGCCACCGACAGGAGCGGTAACCAGATGGCTGGTACCGATACCGGTCATCATCAGAATCAGACCAGGACCAAAGTGTTTAATCAGGTCCCCAGGTGCCATACTGGGGGGAACCAGCTTTTCCAGTTCCTTGATGTTAGCGAGTTTTTCGTCCATACGAAAATCCTTTCTCCATGGTTAAAAACCAAAATACTCACCGCATGTTACATGCATGCACTGCTTGCCGAAGCCTCATCTCCTCCTTTCCGCAGCCCGGATTTTGAAACGCAAACCTCCTCTTCAAAACAAACTACTTTGCTTTTTATGGAATTCTACCAGCGTCAGCAGATACCCGAAAAAGTCATCCAAGTCATCCGATATCTAGTAAAACGCCAATATATGTATATATGAAATTCAATATTTTCAATATGTTTTTTCCGCATGAAATGCAAGCGAATTTTTATGGATGTCGGGTATACCCGGAAGGAAAAAGTAGAATGTATCGATTTTTGTCCCAAGATGCCGGGGGAATGAAAAAGGGGGCGACAGGGGCGCGGGAGATGCCTCCGGACACGTTGTTTCTGAGGATACGGGCGGATTCCGGATTTCCCGGGGGGAGGACAGTGGCAGCGCATGGAGGACAGGCAGTATTCCGGCAAAAAAACGCCGGGGCGGCTTTTTGCTCCGGGTGCCGTTTTCCGGGAAGATGAAAATGGCGGAGGACAATGCCTGCTCCCGGCGGATTGCTCCGTGACTCGACATGGGCCGATGTCTATATGGTAACATATTGAAATTTTTTACTTTAAAAAATATTCCCCCAAGATTCCTGCGGCTGGTCCGTTCCGCGGCCGGGGATGCATGTCTATACTTTACAGGAAGAAAAAACCGATGTACGGTGAAAACGCTTTTTATATGTGAATTTCTACCATGCAACAAAACGGAGCAGTGGTATGCCCGAAAATTTTTCTTCCACAGTATGCCTGAATGCCAAGGCTGTGCGGCGCATCCGGGAAGATAAAAAATTAACCCAGCTCTATGTGGCCAAGGTGGTAGGGGTGACCACCGATACCATTTCCCGGTGGGAGAACAACCGCTACCCCACCATGAAAACCTCGAACGCACTGCGCCTGGCGGAAGCGTTGGAAGTGCCTCTCAAGGATATTCTGCAGGATGAGGAGCCTGAAACGGTTCAGAAGACCGGGCTCCGTTTTATCCGCCTGCCACGGATTCTGACCGGTTTTCTGGTGCTTTTGGGAATCTTCATTGTTTTCGGCTTGTCCTATCATCGCCGCATGGTTGCCCAGTCCAGCGTCTTTGCCACCCGGCATCTGCCCCAGTTTGCGGCGCCGGGCGCTGTCATCCCGGTGCGGATTCATCTGCAGACCGAGGAGGAGAACAACAACGGTTTCATCTTACGTGAAAGTTTCCCCTCCGGCTGGAAGATTGTCGAAAGCTATCCCCCGCCTTCCAGCCTCGACAATGAAAGAGGGGTGATCCGCTGGATCTCCAAGCGCGTGGAGAAGGATTTTTGGGTCAACTACCTGATCAAGGTGGATCCGCAGGCCAGACTGCACACAAATACCTCTTTCCGTGGTTCGCTCATTGCCGCTCCGGAGCAGCGCACGTCTTCCAAAAAGGTGGAGGGCGCCGGTTCCGTGCGGATAGCGCCGTTTTTATGGGCGGACGAGAATGGCGACAATCAGATTGACGACAAGGAAATGCTGATGGCCTCCAAAATAGCGGAGGAGATGAAAGATGTGCATCTCGACTGGAATTTGCTGCAAACCATCTGGGATGCCGGCCGTTATTCCTTCAACAGGGAAACACAGGCCTTTGCGCCTGTCAGCAAATAGCTTCGGGGATGCTCTTTTCTAAAGGTATTTTCCCGTGTTGATTTTTTTACAATTTTCCCCTTTTGCAAGGCGGCCTGGGCCGCCTTCCGGGTGAAACGCGAATTATAATTATATGGACAAAGAGATTTGTCAGGAATTGGGGACGAAGATAGAGCGGCGGCTTTTTGACGCTTTGGCGGCGGAGGCACCGCTTGTGCCGGCCATCGCGGGCTCCTTGCTGGCAAGCGGCGGCAAGCGCGTCCGGCCCTTGCTGGTGGGGCTGTGCTGCCGTCTGTGCGGCGCCGGGATAACGCCGGAGACGCTGGATGCGGCGGCTGCGGTGGAACTGATCCATACCGCGTCCCTGCTGCATGACGATGTGGTGGATGGCGCATCGCTGCGGCGCGGCGTTCCTTCCGCCAATGTGAAGTGGGGGAACAGTGCCGCGGTGCTGGTGGGCGATTTTCTGTTTGCCCGAGCCTTCACCATGCTGAACCGGACGAAGCATCCGGACATTCCCCGGATCTTCGCGGAGGCGGTGGAAAGCATGGCTGAGGGCGAGGTTATGCAGCTGGGCGTTGACGGTGTATCATCCCCTAGCATTGAGCGCTATCTGCAGATCGTCTACCGTAAAACCGCGGTGCTGATGGCGGCCGCCTGCCGCTGCGGAGCCATTCTGGGCGGTGGCGGAAGGGAACGGGAAAGCGCCTTGGAAAGTTTTGGGCGGGAGCTGGGCATGGCCTTCCAGTTCGTTGACGACATTCTGGATTATCGCGCGGATCCGGCATGCAGCGGCAAGAACGGCGGCGGCGACCTGCGTGACGGCAAGCTTACCCTGCCTCTGCTGTATGCGCTGGATGCGGCTTCCGATGTGGAGCGGCAGGATATGCTGGGAATTGTCACGCGTCCGGAAAAATCCGCCGGTGCTTTCCGGCAGGTTCTGGAATTTGTCGAAAGCCGGGGCGGTTTTGAACGGGCACGGGAAGAGGCGCGTTCCAGAATTGCCTGCGCGTGCCGCAACCTTGAGCAATTTGAGGACAATGAAGCCCGTGAGGCCCTGGAGGATCTGGCGCATTCACTTGGGGAGCGCGACTTCTAGCGAAGTCCCATTGAAAAAAACGGCGGTTTTGGGGAAGGCCGAAAGTTTTTGCGCGGCGCGCCTGAACGGAACGGGTGGCGCCGTTTCTTCGTATGCGGGAAAGGAAAGAAAGAATGAAATTTGTGAAAATGCATGGCGCCGGCAACGACTATGTCTACGTCAACGGCTTTGAAGAACGGATTGTGAACCCTGAAGCGCTTGCGCAGGAGGTGAGCCGTCCCCATTTCGGTATCGGGGCGGACGGGCTGATTCTTATTCTGCCCTCGGAGGTCGCCGATGCGCGGATGCGCATGTTCAACGCCGATGGCAGCGAGGCGGAAATGTGCGGCAACGGCATCCGCTGCGTGGCCAAGTATGTCTATGACCACGGTTTGGCGCACCGGCCGGAAATAAAGGTGGAGACAAAGGCCGGCGTGCTGGATCTGCAGCTCTTCGTCGATGCCGCCGACCGGGTGGAACGGGTGCGGGTGATGATGGGCAGGCCGCGCCTGAACCGGGAAGAGATTCCGATGACAGGCGAGCCCGGAACGCGTGTGGTGGGCGAGCCGCTTGAGGTGCTGGATCGCCATTTTGATATTACCTGCGTCTCCATGGGCAATCCGCACTGCGTGATTTTTGTCCCGAAGGTGGCGGATTTTCCGGTTGAGGTCTATGGCCCGGCCATTGAAAACCATCCGCTTTTCCCCCGGCGGACCAACGTGGAATTTGTGGAGATCGTCTCCCGCAGCGAAGTGCGGCAGCGCACCTGGGAACGCGGTTCGGGCGAAACCTTGGCCTGCGGCACCGGTTCCTGCGCGGTGGCGGCCGCGGGGGTGCTGAACGGGTTCACCGACAGGCGGATACTCAACCATCTTGTGGGCGGAGATCTGGAGCTGGAGTGGGCGGAAAGCGGCGTGATGTTCATGACCGGTCCGGCGGTGGAGGTCTTTGCCGGGGACTATTCCCCTCATTGAATGGACTTTGCGAGAACGGGAACAGACAACGATGCGGGCGGTTATACAGCGGGTTTCTGAGGCACAGGTGACGGTTGCGGGCCGGACGATCGGCAAGATAGGGGATGGCCTGCTGATTCTGCTGGGCGTGGCTGTGGGAGACAGCGAGCGCGATCTGCGTTACCTGGTGGAAAAGACGATCCATCTGCGGATCTTTGACGACGAAAACGGCAAAATGAACCGCTCGCTTGAGGATACCGGCGGAAGTGTTCTGGTGGTGTCCCAGTTCACCTTGCTTGCGGATTGCCGGAAGGGACGGCGCCCCAGTTTTCATGGCGCCGCCCCGCCGGCCGAAGGAGAAGAGATGTACCGCCGCTATGTCGCCGCGCTGCGTGCACTGGGCCTGAACGTGGCAACCGGCGAGTTCGGCGCCATGATGCAGGTCAGCCTGTGCAACTGCGGCCCGGTGACCATCATCCTTGACAGTCAGGCCGATTTGGCCTGACTGTTTTCCGGAAGAGGCGGCCTACAGGTTTTTGTCGATCAGCGCTTTCAGCTCGTTTTTGGCAAGTGCGCCAATGGCGGTATCCACCACCTGGCCGCCCTTGAAGAGCAGCAGGGTGGGAATGCTGCGGATCCCGTAGGTGACGGACAGCTCCTGGACTTCATCCACGTTGACCTTGCCGACTTTCAGTTTCCCCTGGTACTCGGCGGCCATCGCCTCGACAAAGGGGGCGATGGCCTTGCAGGGGCCGCACCAGCTGGCCCAGAAATCCACCAGTACGGGCAGGGACGCCTCCAGAACCTCCTGTTGAAAATTGCTCTCATTCAGGTGCATAACCTGTTCGCTGGCCATGATTCAATTCTCCTTTGCGTCAAGAGTTCATCTGTGGAAAGAAAAAATTCCGTTGCCTGCTCTGATGTTCATGGTAATGGTCAGCGGCAGAAAATCAAGGTTTCTTTCCTTTTGTGAAAGACGGAGGAAGACGGGAAGAACGATGGAGCTGACAGCGGTTGGCATAAACTACCGCAGCGCGCCGGTGGCCCTGCGCGAGCGGGTGGCCTTTGCGCCGTCGCGGCTGGCGGAGGCGCTGCGTTCCCTGATGGCGCTGCCCGCAGTGCGGGAGGGGTTGATCCTTTCCACCTGCAACCGCGTCGAGATCTACACGGTGATGACAGGGGAGCAGGAGGCGGCTGCCGGGTGCCTGCGCGCCTTTCTGTCCACGTATCATCAGGTGGCGGAAAGCGAACTGGTGCCGCATCTGCTGAGCTGGCGCGGCGCCGAGGCCGCGCGTCACCTGTTCGAGGTCGCTTCCGGGCTGGACTCCATGGTGGTTGGCGAGCCGCAGATCCTGGGCCAGGTCAAGAGCGCCTATGCCCAGGCGCACGCCGAAGGCGCCTGCGGGCTGATTCTGGAGCGGCTGCTGCAGCGTGCCTTCGCTGCCGCCAAGCGGGTGCGTAGCGAAACCGCCGTTGCGAGAAAGGCGGTCTCGGTGCCTTTTGCGGCGGTGGAGCTGGTCCGCCGGATCTTTGGCACGCTGGAAGACAGGCGGGTGCTGGTGGTCGGTTCGGGCGAGGCGGGCGAACTGGCAGCACGGCATCTCTTCGCGCACGGAGCGCGCGACATCGGCATTGTGGATCGGTCTTCTTCCGGACGCGCAGGCATGCTGGCCAAAGATCTTCAAGCGCGTGTCCTCACCTTTGATGCGCTTTTTGACGAACTGGCCGCGGCCGATATCGTGGTGAGCTGCACCGCCGCGCCCCATGCCGTTATCCGGGCGCGGGACGTCGAAAAGATCCTTCCGCAGCGCGGTGGCCGTCCGCTGTTTGTGGTGGATGTGGCGGTGCCGCGCGACGTGGAGGCGGGCGTCGGGATGCTGCCGCAGGTGTATCTGTACGATATTGACGATCTGCGTGAGATTGTCGCGGAAAATCTGGCCGATCGCCGCTGCGAGGCGGAAAAGGGCCGGGAAATGATTGCGCGGGAGGTGGAGCGTTTCCAGCGCTGGCTGGCGAATCTGGATGCGGCGCCGGTGGTGGTGGCGCTGCGCCGCCGGGTTGAAGCGCTGTGCGAGGAGGGAAGGCGCAAGGCGCAAGGCCTGCTGTCCAACGCCACGGAGGCCGAGTGCCGCGTGCTGGAGGCCATGAGCCTTGCCATTGCCGGAAAGATGCTGCACTTTCCGCTTGCGGCGCTCAAAAACGCCGGAAACGAGGCCCCGCGTTATGCGCAGGCGCTGCGGGCGCTGTTTGCGCTGGACGATGAGGCTCCGGACGAAAAGGTACGGCCGGAAGACGCTGCTTCCTGTCCACTGCTGGGCTGTCGCGTGGCGGTGACGCGCGCCGTCCTTCAAGCCGGAAGCCTTGTCCAACTTTTGGGTGAGCGCGGCGCGCAGGGCGTGGAGGTTCCGCTGATCACTTTGGATGCGCAGGGGCTGGAAGCGGAACAGGAACGGGCGCTTGCGGCGCTTTCCTCAAGCGACTGGCTGCTCCTCACCTCGCAGAATGCCGTGGACTTTTTGTGGAGGACGCTGGAAGCGAAGGGGCTTGACGTGCGCGCCTTGGGCGGTGTGCGGCTGGCCGCCGTGGGCGAAAAAACGGCGGCCGCGCTCTTGTCACACGGCCTGCGGGCCGACCAGGTTGGAAAGGGCGGTGGCGCCGAAGGGCTCGTCTCCCTGTTTGCACAAGACGATCTGCATGGCTGCCGGGTGCTGTATCCCCACGGCGATTTGACGGCGGGTACGCTGTGCACCGCGCTGGAAGCGCAGGGCGCGCAGGTTTGTGCCCCTGTTCTCTACCATACGCGTCCCGCGCGCGAACAGCATGCGCATCTGCGCGAATTGCTGCGGAACCGGCGGCTGGATGTTGTCACGCTGGCTTCGGGCTCTGCCGCGGAAAGTCTGCATGAGGCGCTTGCGGGGGAGGATGCTTTGCTCGACGGGGTTGTGGTGGCGGTTATCGGCGCTACCACCGCCGCCGCCGCCCGCTCCTTGGGCCTTCCGGTGCATGTCGAAGCGCAAAAGGCCACGGCGGAAGGCCTGGTTGAGGCGCTTGAACGGCATTTTGCGGATGAGGGGACATCGGAGTTTCCCTGACGGGAGATGCTTAAGATATAATTATTAAGAGAGATATAAGGAGGAAAGTTTCATGGCTTTTCCGGAGGAACGTTTGCGCAGGCTGCGGCGCAGCCCGGCCCTGCGCGGCATGGTGCGGGAAACCCGCTGCGCGGTGGAGCAGCTGATCTGGCCGCTGTTTGTCACGGCCGAAAAGGAGCCGCGCGAGCTGGGTTCCCTGCCGGGGGTA
>JAFZPK010000068.1 GCA_017552515.1 Deltaproteobacteria bacterium
GTGGTACGTGTTATCGTTTTGCGGATGAGCGCGTCAGGCCGGAGGGGACGCGGGTGCGTTGCGCCCGGTGTCAGGCCGTTTTCACGGTGGTTCCGGTGACGGAGCTCTCCGAGGAAGAAACGGACCATTCTGTACTGGAACAGGAAAATTTTGCGGAAAATGTTCAGCCGCATCCGGAACAGGAAAAAATCCGTGAGGACCGGAAGAGGGATGCTTTGGATTTTTCTGAAGAAATCCCGCCACATATGGATGTGGATATGGAGGATGGCTCATCCGAGGAGAAGTGGTTGGGCAGTGCGACTGACAAGCCGGAAAAAAAGGATAAAGAAGATCCCGATCCCTTTGGCGATCCTCCGGGGACATCCTGGCCGGAAGAAGACAAACCGAAAGGCAAGCCGAAAGGTGGTTCCTTTCTGGGGAAACTGTTCAAATTTCTCGTCTATATGATGGTGGTGCTGGTTGCTGTCGTGGTGGGAGCGCTTGCCGGCTATTTTTATCAGAGCGGTGAGCCCGTGGATGGTCTGCATGTGATGCAGGCGCTGGAGAAATTGGCGCATGTTCAGGATCTGTGGCAGAAACCCAAATCACAGGAAGCACCGGCCGAGCGGATCCAGCTGATGAATTTTCAGGGCGCCTTCGTGGTCAACCGGGATGCCGGGCAGTTGTTTGTCATTCGCGGCCAGGCTCTGAACGGTTTTCGGGAACCGCGTACCTCCATCTCCGTGCGTGGTATTCTGCACGATGTGACCGGCAAGGTTGTCGCGCAGCGCACGGTGCTGTGCGGCAATTCGCTGGATGACGATGCGTTGCGGAAATTGCCGTTTCACAAGATTGAGGAATCAATGGACAATCCCTTTGGCGACAATTTGACCAGTCTTGTAACGCCAGCGGGCAAAACTGTTCCCTTCACCATTGTTTTCCGGAATGTACCAGCCAATGTCGCGGAATTTGTTGTCGAGGTAAGCGGTTCAAAGCCCGCACCCGTGACGGAAAGCAAGTAAAGAGCCTCCCCCGCCTGGGAAGCGCTGTGCGGGCAGGGGCAGGGTAGTGTAGGAAAAGAACAAAAACAAAAAGGGCAACCAAATGGTTGCCCTTTCCTGTTTTCAATTAGCCTTCGCTGATGGCGCTGAAAGGACAGCTTCCTGCGCATGCTCCGCAGTCGATGCAGGTACCGGCATCAATGCCGCGGGCGTTCCCCTTTTCGCTAATGGCCTCAACCGGGCAGTTCGGTTCGCACAGACCGCAGTTGGTGCATTTGCTTTCGTCGATCTTGTAAGCCAAAACTCTCACCTCCTTCCAATGTGGAATGGGCTACAAACTCCTCTGCGCAACTTACTTTACTTTCGTACAGTTGTCCAGCTTTTACGAAAAAAATTGCCTGTGATCCCGAAAGTGGCAGGCGGTTGTTCCTGGCGCTCCTGGGCGGTACCGGCAAGGTGTGATTTTTGCATGGGGGAATAAAAAATAGAAAGGCGTTTTAATTTGTATGCACATGGGATTGTATGCTAATACTTTAGCTTTGTTTGTCTGCCGGAATCGGGCGCATGAGAGTATGCTGTTGTGCAAAGGATGCAAAGTATGTAGCTGTGGCACTTGCGCTTCCTGAAGGGATCAGAAGAGTCGATCGGTGCGGTTCGGAAGCCAATGGAGGTAACCAGGATGGATATTCTTGCGCTAAACTGTGGCAGTTCCTCGGTAAAATATCAGCTTTTTGACTGGGAAAAGAAACAGCTTTTAGCGCGCGGCGCTGTGGAACGAGTGGCGGTTTCCGATTCTTTTATCGTGCATGAGGTTCCGGGACGGGAACCTGTCAGGAAAAATCACGACTGCCCGGATCATTGCGCGGCTATCAGTCTGGTGCTGGATACACTGGCGCAGGAATCGTTCAACAAGGGAGGGAAGGGCGTCATCCCTGTGGACGCTGTAGGACACCGGGTTGTGGCTGGTGGTGAGCATTTTACACAGTCCATGCTGATCACCGACGAAGTTTTACAGGGCATCCGCGATGTGCAGCATCTGGCCCCGTTGCACAATCCACACCATGTTTCCGGGATTGAGGCGATTCGCACCTTGCTGCCCAACGTGCCGCAGGTGGCGGTTTTCGATACCGCCTTTCACCAGACGATGCCGGAGCGTGCCTACATCTATTCCCTGCCGTACGAGTGGTATCGCCGCTATGGTGTGCGGCGTTATGGCGCGCATGGCAGCAGTCATCTGTATGTCTCCAAACGGGCGGCAGTGCTGTTGAAAAAGGCGCCCAGGGACTGCAATCTCATTACGCTGCACATCGGCAACGGTTCCTCGTTCTGCGCGGTGCGCAATGGCGAGTCGGTGGATACCTCCATGGGCATGACGCCCTTGGAAGGTGCAATGATGGGTACCCGCTGCGGTGACATCGATCCGGCGATTCCCGGTTTCATGATGGAACGGGAAGGCTATACCGCCAAGGAGATGGACGCCATTCTGAACAAGAAATCGGGGGTGCTGGGGGTAACCGGCCGTTTTTCCGACCGTCGTGATGTGTTGTCACATGCCGAACGTGGCAATCGCCGCTGCCTTTTGGCTTTGGAACTGGAAGCCTACCGGATTCGCAAGTACATTGGTTCCTATACCGCGGTGCTGGGCAGGGTGGATGCGCTGGTCTTTACTGCGGGGGTCGGCGAGATGGGCTGGAAAATCCGGGAAATGGCGCTGGAAAATCTGGACTGTTTGGGGATCCGGATGGATCGCGAGAAGAATCGGACGGCCGTCTACCGGGATCGCGAAAGCGATATTTCCGCCGCCGATTCCAAAGTGAAAATCCTCATCATTCCAACCAATGAGGAACTGGTGCTCATTGAGGATGTCGTTGGGATTCTCAACGGCACCTATAAATCCCACATGGAGTTCGACTACAGTTTTACCCACGAAGATTTTAAGATTGGCTGAAAAGGCAATCCGCCTTTTAAAACAGCTTTTATTAAAAAAACGCCACTTTTCCTTTGAAAGAAAAAGTGGCGTTTTTTTTAACAGGAAGAAGCTTTTTCCGCTTTCATCCAGCCTGTGCCGCCGTAATGGCCGCGACACCGATAATGTCTTCCACCGAGCAGCCACGGGAAAGGTCGTTGACCGGTTTGGCCAGTCCCTGCAGAATCGGCCCATAGGCTTCGGCCTGTCCTAGTCGCTGCACGAGTTTGTAGGCGATATTGCCGGAATCGAGATCCGGAAAGATCAGGATATTGGCACGTCCGCCGAGTTCGGAACCGGGAGCCTTTTTGGCCGCTACCGCCGGCACCAGTGCCGCGTCGGCCTGCAATTCGCCGTCGATAATCAGATGGGGATCCAGTTCACGAACACGCTCCAATGCCTGAATCACTTTTTCGGTGTCGGGATGCGAGGCGCTTCCCTTGGTGGAGAACGACAAAAGGGCGATCCGCGGTTCAATGCCCAGCAAAACCTGGGCGGAACGGGCGGTGCTTACCGCGATTTCCGCCAGTGTTTCGGGAGAGGGCTGGGGTACCACGCCGCAGTCGGCGAAGAACAACAGGCCATCTTCGCCGAATTCCGGTGTCTTGGTTTGCATCAGGAAAAATGACGAAACAGTTTTGAGGCCCGTCATGGTGCCGATCACCTGAATACTGGCGCGCAAAACACTGCTGGTGGCGTTGGTTGCGCCGGCCACCATGCCGTCGGCGTGACCCTGCCGCACCATCATGGCTCCAAAGTAGAGGTAGTCATTGGCGGTCAGAAGCCTGCGTGCTTCCTCGGCCGTCATGCCCTTTTTCTCACGGATTTTCACCAGGCTGGCAACGAAGGGCTCCAGATCGGGATAGCCAACCGGCGAAATACAGGGTACATTGTGCAAATCCAGATGAAGTTGTTGCGCCCGGGAAGCGATTTGCTCCGGATCGCCCAGAAGGAGGATCCGGGCCCAGCCTTCTTCGGTGATGGCGGCGGCGGCATGCAACATCCGATCATCGTAACTTTCCGGAAAGATCAGAGTGCGGTGAAAGGGTTTGACCCGGGATTTGAGCTGTTCAACTGAAAACATGGCTGATCCTTTCCGTTGGGGTGAGTTGGAATATTCTTGAGCTGTTCATGAGGACACAGCCAACACATAACAAGTATCCATGAAAAAAACAACGAGTTAAGTGATGGAAGAACGGATGGCGGCGCTTCGCCCCTGGCTGGTGGCGATTCGGCCCAAGACCCTGCTGATTTCCGCCAGCCCGGTTCTGGTGGGCGGAGCCTTTGCATGGTTCAACGGTGTTTTCCGGGTGATACCGTGGCTTTTATGCCTGGTGTTCGCCGTGCTGTGCCAGGCGGCGGCCAATGTGGCCAACGACTATTTCGATTTTCGGAGCGGAGCGGATGGCAGCAATCGTTCGCGGCCGGAAAAATTGCTCGTAAGCGGTACCTTGACACCTTGCGCCATGCGGAATGCGACAGTCCTGATCCTGGGAGTGGCCCTGCTTGTCGGTCTGGCGCTTGTTGCTTACGGGGGCTGGTGGCTTGTCGTGGTAGGAGCGCTGGTTGCTGCGGCGGTCCTGGGCTACTCCGGCGGGCCATGGCCTCTGGCGCATCATGGTTTGGGCGAAGCCGCGACGCTGCTTTTTTATGGCATTGTGCCCACAGTGCTGACCTTCTATGTGCAGGGCGGCGTGATGCCCCCTTTGGAAGTCTGGCTTGCCTCAATTGCCGTGGGCCTGGTGGCGGCCAACGTGATGATGGTGAACAACTATCGGGATGTTGAGGCCGATCGCAGTTCCGGAAAGCGGACCCTGGCGGTGCGTTTGGGCCGGAAAACGATGGCCCGGGCCTATCTGGGCGATGCTTTGTGCGCGTGGTGTTGCGGGGGCATGGCGGTGCATCGGATGGCGCTGTGGAGCCTTGCCGCGTTGCCGTTTGCGGTTTTGTCACTGTGGCTGTGGCGGCAGCTGTCGATTCGGGAGGGGCGGGAGCTGAACCGGATTCTGGCCTTGAGCTCGGCCAATACGCTGGGATTTTCCCTGACACTGATCGTGGTTTTGATGATTGCGAAATCATTTTAAAAGGAGATGGGCGGGTAATGAAAGTGACCATGTTGATGGTGGGTGCGGTGATGATGGCAGGTGTTGCGATGGCCCAGGAACCGGTCGAACTGCAAAAGGCGTTGCCGGATGGCAGGATTGCGATGGCACGCGAAGGCAGCATCGAAGCGGGGCGTTACTCGTTGCGGATCTATGGCGCGCCGGAAAAGCCGGATCAGGCTCCGACCAACTATCTGGGTGGTCTGGAACGCCCGCAGGAAGGCAGGATTGAAAGGATGGAGCTGATCGATCTCAATGGTGACGAGCAGCCGGAAATTGTCGTGGTGATGCGTGCCCCGGACAGCAGCATGTTTGCGGCGGAGGCTTTCCACTGTGATGATCAGCGTCTGGATATGGTGGCTTCGGTCAGGGGACTCCATCAGGGTGAGGTAGAGGTGATCGAAGCTTTGCGGGCCAAATTGACCGCCAAACCGGCATCTGCGGCTCCGCCGGCTGCCTCCGTTGAAGCCACGGACGCATCTGTGGGGGAAGCCGCTGCGAATAATGGCGGCAGGGAAGCCGTTGCGGCGGACGATACCGGTTGTACGGCGGGCAGTGATGACAGTGCCGCTCCAAAAGGTTCTGAGGGTGCGGAAAGCCCTTCGGGCAAGGCCGAAGCAGAACCGGCACCTGCGGGCCAGGAGCCGGGCGCTTCCGAGAGCGCTGATAAAGCGGCGGTTTCCGAAGAGCAGAAAGGCATGACGGCTTCCGGAGAAAACGTTCCGGGAGAGAATGAAGCGGCCAAGGCGGCTGGAGAAACCGGAGAGGCCGGGGAAGCGCGGGAAACCGGGAAGTAGATGAAAGAGAGATGTTCAATTTTTTAAGAAAGCGGTCCGGATTCCATGTGGTCGCGACATGATGAATGGCTGTTGATCGGTTTTGTGATGGTTTCGCTGCTGCTGCATCTTCTGGCGGCTTCACGGCTTTCCCTGCGTTTTTTGACACAGGTGCCGGAGGTGGATTCGAAGCCGATAGTGGTGGAGATGCTTCCGCAGGAAAAACCCAAGGAAAAGCCTCCCAAGGAACTGGAACTGGATGTGCCGCCTCCACCCGTGCCGGAGCAGCGCACGACTCCAGCCAAGCGGCTGGCTGAACACGATCATCAGGTCAAGAAGGAGATCGCCCCCAAGGGGA
>JAFZPK010000069.1 GCA_017552515.1 Deltaproteobacteria bacterium
AATGCTACGGCAAAGAGCGTGCGGATGCGCTCTTTGCCCAGCATATAGGCAACAGCGCTTTGACCAGGGGCTCGGATATAAAGGCCCGCCAGTTCAAGGCTCTGGTAGATGCAGGGGATCAGTGGGCCGGGAAGGTCTCTTCCAGAACTGTCAACCACTTGCAGGCGTTGGCGAAAAGTTCCGGAAAGCAGTTGGGCGAGGTTTTCAATATGGCCACGCTGGGTACCGGGATCCAGGCGCAGCGGCTGTGCGCGCGGGCAACCGCGATGCTTTCGAGTGCGCAGTACACCCAGCCGGCATTGGGCGAATCGCTTGAAGAGCTCAAATCTTTAAGGAAAGAACTCTCCGAATTTACAGGGTCATACGAATCTTATTTGCGGGAGGCGGCGGACCAGGACCAGGAAAACGGGGGGCTTACAGTAGACGCATTTGAGGCGCTAAGAGCCGATATACAAACCCTTGACGAACAGTTGAAACACAAGCAGCAGCTTATGGAACGCCAGATTGCCGCCTACCCCAACACGGTCGCCAGCTTGGCGCGGGCCCGGATGCTGATGTATGACGCCATCATCCAGACGCTGGACCCAATAATTCGTAGCTTGCCCCCCAATGCACCGCAGGAGCAGGCGCTCAAGGCGGAACGCAACCGGCTGGTCATGCTGAAGGCGGAGGATTTTAACCGGCTGAATGATACTGGAGCGGTTTCCAAGGAAGAGGGCAAGGCCTTCAAGAATCTGCCCTCCACGCTGGCGGCGGGCGTCTACTGGGCTTTCCAGGCGGCGGGATACGTTGGCGGTGCCAACGAACTGAGCAAGCATATCGCGCAACTCTATTACCAGCGGCTGAATCAGGAACCTTGGCCAACCATCCGGCGGAATATTCCGCTGGTGGTCGGCGGGCGGGAATATACGGTGCAGTCCACCATTACGCCGGCCTCCCAGACTGGCGGCGCTGTCGCCCGGTCCCATCTGGATGCGGGTATCAACGGTGTGTGCAGCTCCAGCACCAGTTCGAAGCTGCCGGTCAATCTTGCCAGGACCGAAGTCACGGTGGCAGGCGCAGATCCTCAAAACCAGATACATTTTGTGGGCTTGCGGCATGGCGTACACTGCGCCTTTGGCGTCAGGGACAAGACAACCCGGGAGACGGCCAACGATGAGCGTGTGAAGGCAACGCTGTTGATGACGCTGGAATCCCAACCGGCCCTGCTGCAAGCCGTAGCTGGAGGACAGATCGTCTCGCTGCCCATGACTTCCATCTGCCTGATGACTCCTGATACAATGCGCAGTACCGGGCTGGGGGGAAAACTTTTCGGCGCCGCCAACCGGGAAAAAATGTTTGTGCAGGAACAGACCGAAGCCTGGCGCCGAGTTGATGGCCAGGACATACGTTTGACGTTGAGCAACGGACAAACAGCGACGGTTCGTCCCCAGATCCTCACCTTCAACTTTGGCGTCAACGAATGGGCGCAGGCCGGCGCAGTCAAACAGGCACTGGGTGGCGGCTGGAGTGTTTCCGGCGAAATGAACCGGACAGCGATGGATTATCTCAAGGCACGCATCAGCGCCTTTCTTGCCAATGCTCCTCCGGGAGTGAAACGGACGCAGGTGGAGCAGCTGCGCGATCAGATCGAACAGCTGTGGACCAGCGGCGCCTACCGCGATTCCTCGAAAAATCCCTATCTGTTGCCTTCCCGTATTGCGGTGATCACCAGCCTGATGGATGGCATGCCGCTCTTTAACTGCAAGAGCGGCAAGGATCGCACCGGCCAGATGGATGTGGAGATCAAGCGTCTGGTGACCAGAATGTCAATGGATCCTCAGGGAAATGTACCCTCGCCGGAATATGTTCGTACTGAGGAAGAACAGCGGATCGATGATCAGATCGCCATTAACAGCGGCAACCACGAGATGCAGATGTACAATACAGGTCTGGCCGGCTTCAAAACCAAGGGTGTCGCCGGGCTGGACGCCACCTTCAGCCCCGAAGCGATGGCGGTGCATCGCGGCCTTTCCAGCTATGTCAAGGCCTGAGGATATCCTGAAGGATTTTCCTCTCGGAGAAAAAAACAAAAACGCCCGGGAAGCTTTGGTTTTCCCGGGCGTATTGCCTGACAGCGAAAAGGTGATTGGCAGCAGCCTTACAGTGCCTTGGTCACCGCGCCGGAACGCAGACAGCGGGTGCAGACGTTGACGGAATGCGTGGTGCCGTTCTCGATGATCTTCACCTTCTGCAAGTTGGGAAGCCAAGTGCTTCTGGTCTTGTTGTGAGCATGGCTGACGTTGTTGCCGGTCATGGATTTTTTGCCGCAAACGGCACAGATGCGAGACATAGGGATAACCTCCTGTTGATGTTAAAAATGAATTGCATCTTCTATCATGTTTTGCCGGGGACGGCAAGGTGAAAATCCGGATGCTTCGCCATGAAAAGTTTCACTTCGGGAATTTCCTCTTCGCTGAAGACATGCAGACCGGCCTCGCGCAACAACACGGTTGTAACGCCCGCGCCCGCCAGCAGTTTTCCTTCGCAGTGCACCGCCCGCACGCCGCAGCTGGGGCTGCGTTCCTTCAGCAGCGCCGCCCTGCAGCCGCACAGTTGCGCAATTTTCAATGTTTCCCGGGCGCCGCGCTGGAAAAAGGGCGTCAGATCGCAGCCGTTCCCGTTTACAAGAGTTGCCGTTCCCTGCCACAGATCCGCGCCGTCGCCGCCGCAAAATTGGCAGGGTGTCCGGGGCGTGGGCAGGCCGCCCAACTGTTCCGGACAGATCGGCACCGGCAACAGATGGCGGCGGTTAAGGAAATCCCGGACATCGGGATTGTTGCGAGAGGCGCCGTCGTAGCGGCAGGCAATGCCCATGAGACAGGCGCTGATCAAAAGCGGTGCCGCGCGATGTATCATTGGCCATCTCTTTTCAGAAAAAGTCCGGAAACGCTGAGGCCTCGGGCACAATCGTGACCCGGCGTCCGTCAAGGGCAAGCCGCCCCTGGGCAAAGAGCTGGACGGCTTGCGGATAGATGCGGTGCTCCTGTTCCTGAATACGCCGTTTCAAGGTTTCCTCATCGTCGGTTTCGTGGATGGGAACCACCGCCTGGAGGATGATGGGCCCCGTATCCACGCCGTTATCGACAAAGTGGACGGTACAGCCGCTGAAACGGACGCCATGCTCCAGTGCCTGCCGTTGGGGGGCTTTTCCGGGAAAGGCAGGCAAAAGGGATGGATGGATGTTCATGATGCGTTGGGCAAAGGCATTGATCAACACCGGTGAAATGATTCGCATGAACCCCGCCAGTACAACCAGATCGATCCGCGCCGCGCGCAGTTTTTCCACCAGTACGGCGTCAAAGGCCGTTCGTTCGGAAAAGTCGCGGTGATCGACCACGGCAAAGGGCACGTTTGCGCGCTTGCAGCGCGCAATGGCTCCCGCCTGGGGGTTGTTGGTGAGCATCAGCGCGATATGGCCGTTTATTCTGCCCTCATGGCAGGCATCCAGCAACGCCTGCAAATTGGTGCCTTCTCCGGAAGCCAGAACGCCGATGCGCAGTGGTAAAGCCGATCCTGTCATATGAAACGCACCTGGGGAGCGCCTTCTTCCGGAAGCGCACCGATTTCGCCGATGAGAAAGGCGGTTTCCTGCAGCCCCGACAGCCGCAGAAGGATATCTTCGGCCTGTGCTTTCGGCGCAATGACCACCATGCCAATGCCCATGTTGAAGACGCGGAACATTTCCATTTCGTCGATCTGACCTTCCCTCTGAATCAGGGAGAAGATGGGCGGCACCGTCCAGCTGCCGCGGTTGAAAAGCGCCTGGCAGTTCTTTGGCAGAACCCGCGGCACGTTTTCAAGCAGGCCCCCGCCGGTAATGTGCGCCATGCCCTTGATGCGAAAGTCTCGCAGCAGGTTGACGATGGTCTTGACGTAGATCCGCGTCGGCGTCAGGAGTTCCTCGCCCAATGTCCGCCCCAGTTCGGGGATGGTTTCGTGGATGCGCTCCGGGCGTTCTTCCAGCAACACCTTGCGCACCAGTGAAAAGCCGTTGGAATGCACTCCGCTGGAAGCGATGCCGATAATCTGATCTCCCACGGTGATGGAGGAG
>JAFZPK010000070.1 GCA_017552515.1 Deltaproteobacteria bacterium
CCGCCCCGCTTGTTGCGGTGGCGGGTGACCAGCTGAAGAACGAGGGTGTAGGTGATGGGCGTCAGAATCAGGGCAAATATGAGGCCGCCGATCAGAAAGGCAAGGCACAGCTCCGAACTGAGGGCGGAGAACGCCTCGTAGCTTTGCTCACTAATGACCTTGCGCAGCGCTACCTTGATCCCTCCGTAGGAGATCGGCTTATTGATGATCCGGGCTCCAAGGTAGCACTGGAGCGGATAGATGATAAAGATGGTGAAGTGGTTGCTTATGAAGGTGCCGGTTGCCGCGCCGAACTTGCTGGCGCGCAGGAGAATGGCGGTGGGAATGGAAAAGAGCAGCTGGACTCCAAAAGGCAGCACGCAGCCGTAGAATACGCCGATTGCCCAGCCGCGGGCGATAAACTCCGGCGATGCTTTTTCGTGCAGCATTTTGGAGTAAAGTCTGAGGATCTTGTACTTGAAGCTCTCTTTCCAGCCCATGAATATCCTTTCGGGAAAAGCGCAAATTCAGTTTGGAGGCTTTTTCAGCCGGGAAAGGCGGCCGGAAAATTCTCCCAAAGCAAAAACTTTACCATAATGAGAAATGCTGAAAAAGGCAAAGCCGTTTCTTCTCATCTGGGAAGAGGAACTTCGGGGCAGGGTTTTCCGCATGTATCAGGGAGTACAGAGCGGCACAGGTTTTTGCACCACGCCAGGGGTGATGCCCAGGGCGCGCAGGCGCCGGAGATAGTCGCTGCGGGAAATATTGTGTGCGCCCAATGATGCGAGATGTGGATTGGAAATCTGGCAGTCGATGAGGCCGCCTCCGCTTTTTTGCAGGAAGGCGGCCAGATGCACCAGCGCCACCTTGGAGGCGTCGCTTGCGCGGTGAAACATGGATTCGCCGCAAAAGCAACGTCCGAGCAGAATACCGTAGAGGCCGCCGGCCAGCTGCCCGTCGCGCCAGCACTCCACGGAGTGGGCGTAGCCTCGTTCAAACAGGCCGGTGTAGGCACGCTCCATGTCTTTCCCGATCCAGGTGCCCTGTTCGCCGGATTCCGGCGTGGGTTTGCGGGGCGTGACCGCGCAGGCATGGATGACCTCGCCAAAACAGCGATCAACAGTGATCGTGAAGCGGTTGCGGGCGGTTTGCGCCAGTTTACGGGAGATAATCAGGCGCTCCGGTTCCAGCACGCAGCGCTGCGGCGGCGACCACCAGAGAATGGGCGCCTCGTTGTACCAGGGGAAGATGCCCATGGAGTAGGCCAGCAGCAGACGCGCCGCGCAGAGATCACCGCCCACGGCCAACAGACCGTCCGGACGGGCATGGCGCGGATCTGGAAAGATCAGGCGATGGTCGAGCTGGAAAACGGGCATAGTCCCCTGCCTACCCGTAGGCCTGGGACTCCGCGATCTGATGCATGGTTTCGACGTCCGGCCCGCGCATGATACGGATGGTGTGGCTGTCCCGGTACGAATTGATGAAGATGTCCATCTCGATATGTGTGCCGTTGACTTCACCGGCTGCGCGGTAATGTTCCTCGTCTACCATCTCCGCCGTTTTTTCGGCGGGCAAACCGGCTTTCCGGACGGCGGCGGACACAATCTCCCCGATGGTTCGGCCGTTGTTTTTTGTGTAGGTGAAGGTGATGACCGATTTTTCGTCGCCGGAGACGACTTTTACGCTGTCGGTGGAGGTCCAGGCGGTCCAGCCCTCCGGAACCTCCAGGCTGAAGAAATCATCTGTGCTGGAGACGGTGAAGTTCTGCTCGGCCGCACAGACATTCGCCTGCACAAGCAGGCAGAGCGCCAACAGAAGAGATGTAAAAAAACTTTTCATAAATTCAAGACCTTTCCGTTTTTCGGAGAAGGGCGTGGAAGCCGGCAGCGGATCAGACGAATTTTTCCAGGATGGCCTGCAGCGCAAAGCCCGCGAGAAAACTTGAAATCGCCACGACTGTCCCCAGTCCTGCCTTTTCCATAAAATGCCCCTTGAAAGGCTCGTTTTTGACGACGGAGATGAAGAAGTTGAGCAGCGCGATGATGCCCAGTACTTCCGCCAGGGCCAGCGTCAGAGAAAAACCGGGGCTGTGAAACAGCAGATAGGGAAGAACCGGGATCAGCGTGATGACAAGACAGAGAAGTCCGGTTGCGGCGATGGTGCGCAGCGATCTGCGGATGCCGTTTTCCGCCCGGGTGGCGAGACAGGCCGAACAGGCCGTCAAAAGCGCGGTGGAGACGCCGCTGATGATGCCGGCCAGCGCAATGAGCCGCGAACTGTGCAGAACCGGCGTCAGCCCGGCCAGCAAACCGCCCAGCCCGGCCATCGTGTCGTTAAGCCTCATGGCGACATCTCCCCGGTACTGCAGGCGTTCCTCGTCCAGCATCTGCAGCAGGATAAACTCGTGCTTGCGTTCTTCTTCGAGAATGGAACCGGCTTCGGGAAGTTCCCGGGCCATTTCCTCACAGACGGTCTGCAGGCGGTTTTCACCGTGTTCTACCAGCTTCGCGCCGAAGGTGAAGCCCAGTGCGCGGCTTATCCAGCCGTAGTACCGGATGGATCGTTCATCAGGCTCCACATCCTGGTTGGTGTAGCTCTTCCAGGTGTCGTAGTGTTTCCGCTTTTCTTCGGCGATCTGCTCCAGCAGCCGGCGGTTGACCACCAGTCTGACCCTGCCGGCCAGCTTTTTGTAAATATGGTGGGCGGTGATTTCACTTTTCTGCAATTTCAGCAGTTTTTCACGCAGTTTGTCGCTGATCTCCATGATTCCCCTTTCAGCTGGCGATCTCTGCACAACGCTTTTTCCTCCGTTTTTTATTGGCTGTTGTCACAGCGCAGCAGTTTCAGACCGCTTTCGAACAGCACCCGGATCTTGTTGACGCCGATTGTCTGTTTGACAATGCCGATGCCGAAAGTCTTGTGGTTGATGAGATCGTGTTCCTTGAACTTTTCGCCCATGCCGTAGGGGAGCAGTTCGGCATTTTCGGTGTTGGCACACAGGGAACGCCATTCCTCAAGTTCCGGGGAGGGGACTGCTTCCTTTTTGGCTGCCGCAGCCGTTTTGACAGTGGTGCTTTTTCGCGCCCGGGGCGTTTTGGGCTCCTTGGGTGCCTTGGGTTCTTTGGGCGGCGCCGGTGGGCGGTACTTGTGGGTGGATTCGCAGATGTTGCATGTGACCTTTGCGATTTCGCCATCGACCATGGAGGCGATGACGTGATTGGTTACTTCCTTGCATTTGCTGCAACGGGAATCGACCAGGTCTCCGATAGCAAGCGGTTTGTCTGTCATGGCAAGCATTCCTTTGTTGTCAGTCAATTTTTATACATGGGGCCGGGCAGTCCCTCAATTTTCTTTCAAGCATATTAGTATACCCATTTTGCGGCATGAAAGGCAGGTTTTTTGTTGGGACAAAATTTCTTTCTGTGAAATGGCCATTCCCGGCAAACAAAGGCCCGTCGTTTTTTTGCGTACAGCGCAAAAGCGTGCGGGCCCTGGACTTTGGTTTGTTTGAATTCAAAACATTTTTAGCAGATCCCGGTCGACTGCAGGAACAGG
>JAFZPK010000008.1 GCA_017552515.1 Deltaproteobacteria bacterium
ATGTCTCCGGAAATCAGTGATCCCCTGCAGGCCGGTGTGCCCCTGCACGGCTTCCACCTCATTGAGGCCAGTGCCGGCACCGGCAAAACCCACAAGATCACCGATCTGTTCCTGCGGCTGCTGCTGCGCGAGCACTGGGACACCGGCAAGATTCTGGCGGTTACCTTCACCGACGCCGCCACCAACGAGCTGAAGAGCAAGATCCGCGAACGCCTGCGCGCCGCTTTGAACCATCTCGACGGAAAAGCGGAAACTTCACTTGAGGCGGTTTTCTCCACGCTTTCCGAAACGGAGCGCGCCGAAGCCCGCCCGCGGCTGGAAGCCGCGCTGGCCACCTTTGACGATGCCGCCATCTTCACCATCCACAGTTTTTGTCTCAAGATACTGAGCGAATATCCGCTGGAAACCGGCACGCCCTTCCAGATGGAGCTGATGCCGGACTCCTCTCTCCTGCTGCGGCAGACAGCGGCGGACTTCTGGCGCCGCGAGGCGGACGCCGCTTCGCCGGAGCTGCTGCGTCATCTGCTGCGAAACTATGCCGAGAAGGGAGCTTTCAACGGAAAAGATGCCCCAAATGATTTCCCTGCCCATCTGGTCCGCTTCGGTCAGGTTCTTCTAAACCGCCACTTTCCACTGTTGCTGCCCCAGGAAAAAGCGGGAAATGCGGAAAGTTTTGCCCGGAAAAAAGCCGCGCTGCACGAAGCCTTCGAAACGCTGCGCGCATGCTGGCCAACAGCGCGCCCGGAACTCGCGGCGATCTTTTCCAGCGGTGTTTTGAACAAACGCTCTTACGGCGAAGAACAATGCATCCGCTCTCTGCGGGAAATGGATACCTGGCTTGCGAAGGGCGATCCCTTGCAGCCCTTCGCGAATCTGGAGAAATTCTGCGCCTCCCTTCTTCATGAAAAAACGCTCAAGGGAAAAACGCTTGTCCTGCCGCCCTTCTGCGAAAGCTGTGAACAGTTGCTCACGCTTGTGCAGGAAGCGCAAAAAGACCTTGAGAACGCGGCGCTCGCGCTGCATCGGCGTTTTGCCGGCCAACTGGCGCGGGAGCTGCGCCGCCGCGGCGATCAACTGCACTTTTACACCTACCACGATCTGCTGACCCGTCTCGACGAGGCACTCGTCCGCAACGGCGAGAAACTTGCCGCCCTCGTCCGGGAACGTTTTCCGGTGGCACTCATCGACGAGTTTCAGGATACGGACCCGGTGCAGTGGCGAATTTTCCGAAACATCTATCTTTCGCCCGCAGCCCAAAACAACCGTTCCCTGCTGTTCGTCATCGGCGATCCCAAACAGGCCATCTACAGCTTTCGCGGCGGCGACATCTTCACCTACATGAAAGCCGCAAGAAAAGCGCGGAGCCGCTTTACGCTCGACACGAACTGGCGCTCGGTCGCCCCCTTGGTCGAAGGCATCAACCATCTGTTTTCCCAAAAGGAAAATCCCTTTCTTTTCAAGGAGATCCGTTTTGAGCGCATCAAAGCGGCAGCCAACGGTCCCGCAGAATATCTGGAAATCGATGGGCATCCCGTCAAACAGGCCCTGACGCTCTGGCTGGACAGGACAAAAAACGGCGATGCCGCCATGGCGACCGCCATCCGCAGACTGCTGGAAAAGGCCCGGTTGCGCCAGGCAGACGGAAGCGCCACACGGCTTTCCCCCCAGGACATCGCCGTCATCACCCGGACCAACAAAAAGGCCGTGGATATTCAATCTCTTCTGGGCCAACGCGGCATTGCGGCAGTCGTCCACAGTTCCACAAGCATTTTCGACACGGTTGAGGCGCGCGATCTGCTGCGATTGCTCAAAGGTCTCCTTGAACCGGCCCGGATGCGGCAAATCCTGACTCTGCCAATGTTCGGCCTCAATTGGGAGAAATGTTACGAGCTCCTCAACGATATGGCTCAAAAGGAACGCTGGATGCGAAGATTCGGCATCTGGCGTGAAATCTGGCAAACACAGGGGATTGCGGTCATGGCTGCAAACCTCATGACGCAGATGGATGTGCGCCCGCGGCTCCTTGCCCTTTCCGGCGGCGAACGGCAACTGACCAACATCCTGCATTGCTGGGAGATCCTGCATCAGGCGGAACGGACACATCATCTTGATGCAAACGGTCTTGCCAACTGGTTTGCCCGCCAGATCGAGCAGATCCCCGAAAAGGAGGAATACCAGCTCCGGCTGGAAACCGACGATCTGGCCGTTCAGATTTTTACCATCCACAAGAGCAAAGGTTTGCAGTTTCCGGTGGTGTTTGTCCCCGATCTCGGCGATTCCGACAAAAAAAGCGAGAGCTTTCCCTTTTTCCACGACCAGGAGGAAAAACCGGTTCTCTGGCTGGGGGGAAAAGAAAAGAACGAATACGAATCACACATCCATCGGGAAAAAGCCGCGGAAAACATGCGCCTGCTCTACGTGGCGCTCACCCGCGCCCGTTATCTGTGCATCACCAGCTGGAACGGCAAAAGCGGACCTCTGGAGACCTTGCTTTCGGAAAACACCCCCGGCGAAACCAACGGTCAACAATCCAAAAAGACAAAAAACGAAGCGCCGCCTCACGGCGATGAAGAAAACGATGTCCAGCTTGAAACTTTGCGCCACCGTCTTGCGCCCGATATCGCCGTTGAGCTGCTTCCAGAGGCGGATGCCCTTTCCTGGGTCAGGGAAAATCTTGAAAATACTCCGCTCAACGCGCCGCCCGCACTGCCGGAGGCCATCGCGCCAGCTTGGCAAAATTCCAGCTTTACGGCGCTGACTGCCCAGCTGCCCAGCCCTGCGCCCAATCCATCGGAGGAAATGTCCGAAGAAAGCTTTCCCCGCGGCAAACGCGCCGGCGACTGTCTGCACCGTATCTTTGAGCAGGCCGACTTTTCCGC
>JAFZPK010000071.1 GCA_017552515.1 Deltaproteobacteria bacterium
CCAGGGCCAATGCTTCCGACTTGTACTGCTGGGAATATCTCTGCCTGCTCTTGCCTGATTGGGTTTTCGTTGTCATCGAACACCTCCGTTAAGGGAATATACTCACTTAACAGAATGTCCTTCAACAACGGGCAGGATCAATTTGCCGCGCTTGGATACAAGCCGGAGCAGGTAACGAAAATCTTGCTGACACATAAGCACAGCGACCATTCCGGTGAACTTAAGTCCTTCCCGAATGCAAAGATCTACGTTAATGCGGACGAAATCGACGCAGACGAGCTGAAAGGACTTGAAAATATCATCCCCGTGACGTTCACCGACGGCGCATATTACAACTTCCCGGACAGCCAAAAGATCGCGAATGGGATTTATTACATCAAAGCGAAAGGCCACACCAACGGAAACAGCATCGTGATCGTGGAAAATAACGGTTTATTCTATATGCTCCACGGAGATCTCACCTATATGGATGAGGCTCTGTATGAGAACAAGCTTTCGGTGGTGTTTGATGATCTTCCCGCAGCACGTGAGACGCTTGATCGCGTCCGTGATTTCATTCGCAATCATCCGACGGTTTATTGCGGAACCCACACGCCGCAGGGCTATGAGAATCTTGAGGCCAATCGTGTGATGGATTTGTCCAATCCCGTAACGACGGTGCTTGCGGAAGTAGATTTCTCTGCTCAGAAAGCCAGCGGGAAATACGTCTGCTCAATTTGCGGCTATGTTTATGATCCTGCTGAGCATGATGGTGTTGCATTTGAGGATCTTCCGGATGATTGGAAGTGCCCTCGCTGCAAGCAGCCGAAGGAGAAGTTTAACAAGGCATAATCCTTTGTTTAATGACAGCGTTTACATGATGAATGCCAATTGTTTTTAAACGAAAATTCCAGTTTGCTTTGAAAAAGCTTCCAAAGGAGAGGGCAACTCCCTCAGTCTCGCTTCGCTCGACAGCTCCCTCAGGGAGGGAGCCTTAAAGCCTTCCACTTGAGGGGGCTTTTTCAAGGGCATGGGGCGAAGCCTGATGCCCGCAGAAAAATGCAGTGGCAGCACGAAGTGCTGACGGATGAGGTGGGATTTGTTTTTAACTCCCTCAGTCTCGCTTTGCTCGACAGCTCCCTCTGGGAGGGAGCCTTAAAAGGCATAAATAAAAACAGGCGGTTTGAACCAGATGGGTTTAGACCGCCTGTTTTGTTTTCATCAAGAGAAATCACGTTCAATCTTTGCAGAAACATTTAGGGAAGCAGGTCAACGAAGAAGGCAGGTTTTTCATTTCCTGAACAATTCGGAATGTGAGCCCAAACGATAAAGCATAAGAACAAGCACATCATTCCGGATTTCATACACCAAAAGCCAGTCCGGCTCGATGTGGCATTCCCTTGTTCCCCTGTACTTCCCGGAAAGATCGTGGTCGCGGTATTTGGCGCCCAATTTACCGCCATCCGCAAGAATGCTTACGACTTCAAACAGGCTGTCCAAGTTCTTATTCTGTTTTTTCGCCGATTTCAGATCCTTCTTGAACTGTGTGGTGAATTTTACCTCGTACTTCATGCTTCAAGAGCCGCCTTGAGCGCCTCCATACTGGAATAGCCCTTTACACTGCTGTCGGAAGCGATACGCCGGCCTTCTTCAATGGCAGCTATGGTGGTTGCATTGGGGACATCCAGTTTCAGGGGGAAGGGCAGGCCATGCTCACGAATGGCTGTCCGCAGAAAGATGTTGATGGCTGTGGTCATATTCAGCCCCAGTTCGGAGAAAATCTGTTCAGCCTGATCCTTTATATCCTTGTCTGTTCTGATGTTGAGATTCGTTGCCGCCATTGTATGCACCTCCTGTTTGCCTGTATTCTGTATGCGGAAATTCGTCCTTTGTCAATACATTGTCATTATTGATTATGGTATGTCAGCCTCCAGTTTTTCGCCGCTTTCACGGAAAAAATGTGAAGAGAGCTCCTATCTCGATCAGATGGAACCACGCCGGGAATTACAAGGCACTGAAGGTGGAGAATTGGGATATTTAAAAACAGATTTTGTGTAGGGGCGCACCTGTGTGTGCGCCCGTGATTTGTATAGCGATTTGATGATGGGCGACCACTTTTCCAGCGAAGCGGTGAAAAGTAGAGGGTCGCCCCTACTACATGCGCCGTTCGATCTCGCAGTGGTTGATGACGGTGCGGCTGACATAGGTGACGGTTTCCCCGATGTCCGGGATACGGCCATAGCGCAGGTAGACGCCGAAGTCGAACTTGGTCCGGCCCGGTCCGGCGTTGTAGCCGGCGGTGGCCGTCAGGATGTTGCCGTTGCGGTCCCTGAGCAGGTTCGCCATCATCTTGCACATGGCGGGGACGCAGTAGGAGGGCAACGCGCGCTGATCGAAGCGCTCCAGGAAGGCGACATCCGTGGGATTGAAGATGGAGCGGTTCCGGAAATTTTCCTTCAGCCTCGCGTAGGCCTTGTTCCGGGCCTCCTTGTAACGGGCCTGGAGGCTGTCCATCTCCCGGTAGGCCTGAAGATAGTTTGCCGCCTGGCTGAGCGGCTTGCCCGCCACGTAGTCGCTGAGCATCGCATGCAGCACGGCGGTTGGTTTGCCGAACGGATCCGCATAGCGCTTGCGGTGATTGGAGATCGCTTCACGCAGCTGGTCGGCGGCGGCGATCTCCGAACTCGCCACCTGGGCCAGCGTCCGCGGCTCGGCGCAGACCAGGCCGTACTGGCGGCCGGTGCCCGCGATGAACTGGCAGCAGCCCACCGCCAGGGAGGGCGAGATGGCGAATTCGTCGAAGTACGATTCCGTCATGATCTGTCCCACGATCCAGACGGGGTCCACCGGCCAGATGGAAGCGCTGTCCACCGCGCCCCGGATTGCCGCCCGGGCGATCAGTTTCAGGCGCGGAGCGAGGTCTATCTGGCTCAGCGGTTTCCTCCAGATCGGCACCATGTTGACCTTCGAGTAGTTATCGTACACATGGCGAAAGGCCGCGTTGGCCAGGGCATCGGCGTAGCCGGAGCGGGTGATGCGCTGTAGGAGCGCAGAGGGATCCCTGGGCTGGATGATGCGGATGCCGGATTCTCCGCGCGAGTTGCGGGGCCTGGACGCCGACCGGGCAACCGGCTCGGTAGTGCCGTCCGGATAGAGCACGGTTTCCGTCTGGTAGTCTGCGGCGATTCTGGAACTGCTCTGGCTTCCGGAGCAGCCCAGCCCCGGGCAGACGGAGAGCAGCAGCGGAACAAGGGAAGCTTTGAGCAGGGTGCGGCGTTCTTCATTCATGTCTGTCATTTCTGGTCTCTTGGTTTGCAGCGAATGGGAAAATTTTTTCGTGGGATTCTTTTGTGTATCAGACGGATTCACGCGCGTCGGTTTTCGTGTTTTCCGCCTCCGTTTCCGTGTTCTCCGCCTCTGTTTCCGCTGTCCCGGCTTCGTTCATTTCTTCAGTGAACATTTCTTCAGAGGGCATCTCTTCGCCGGGCGTCTCCTGCTCCTTGCGCTCCGCGTCCGCCAGCAGATAGGGGTCGTCCGGCTCCTGATCGTCCTCGTAGGGGTGCGGCGAAACATCCCTTCCGGCAGGGATGTTTTCGTTCAGGACGCCGCGGAATTCGTCCGAGGCCCGCCGGATCTCGGCCAGCCCCCGTCCCAGGATGCGGGCCAGTTCCGGAAGCCGTTTGGGGCCGATGACCACCAGGGCCACCACCAGGATCAGTAAAATCTCCGAAAAACCGATTCCGAACATGGATTTCCTTTCCTTGAAACAATGGCCTGTCCGTAAGTCTCACTTCTTTCCAATGATACAGCGACAAATGGAAAATGAAAAGCCGGCGGCGCTTTTTCAGGACCTTGCGCGCCGCAGCAGATCGCCCGCACCGCCGTGCGGGGGCAGGTTTATCCGCACCAGTTCGTTGGGCTGGGCGACGGTGCGGCGTTCGCCATACAGTGTGGAGATGTTTTCCACCGTGAAGGCGGTCCGTTTGAGGCCGGGAGAGACCAGTTCCAGTGTTTCACCAGCGAAGAAGCGGTTGCGCACCTGAACGCAGAGCCCCACCGTATCGTTGACGACGCCGATAAAGTCGTGGCTGCGGATGTAGCTGGAGGAGGCGGGATGGATCTGCGCGCCCGCGTCCGTGAACAGGAAACCGGTGCTGTAGGGGCGGTGGCTGACCTTTTCCAGTTCCTCGCGCCATTCGGCAGGCGGCGTGAAGTCTTCCGGCGCGGCGGCGATAGCGTCCAGCGCGTGACGGTACACATCGGTTACCACGGCGGTGTAACAGGCACTCTTCATCCGCCCTTCGATCTTCAGGCTGTCCACGCCCGCGGCGGCGAGAGCGGGCAGATGGTCGATCAGGCAGATATCGAAGCTGTTGAGGATATGGGTGCCGCGTCCGTCTTCCTCGATGGGGAAGTACTGGCCGGGGCGGGTTTCCTCCTGCAGTGCGTAGCTCCAGCGGCAGGGGTGGGCGCAGGCGCCGCGGTTGGCGCTGCGCGCCGACAGCGCCGCCGAAAGCAGGCAGCGGCCGGAGTAGGCCACGCACATTGCGCCGTGGACGAACACTTCCAGCTCCAGCGCGCACTGTTTGCGGATGGCCGCGATCTGGGCGAGTGTCAGTTCCCGTCCCAGGTTGACCCGGCTTATGCCGTACTGGCCCCAGAAGGTCGCGGCCGCCGCGTTCAGGGTGTTGACCTGGGTGGAGAGGTGCAGTGGACGCTGCGGATCCATCGCCCGGACCGTGGTGATGAGTCCCGGATCGGAGACGATGTAGGCATCGGTGGAAAGCGGCCGCAGTTCCTCCAGGAAGTTTTCCAGAACGGGAAAATCTTCCGGAACCAGATAGGCGTTGAGCGTCAGGTAGATCTTTTTGCCGGCCGCGTGCGTCCGTGCGCAGGCCTCTTTCA
>JAFZPK010000072.1 GCA_017552515.1 Deltaproteobacteria bacterium
GTGAAGACGTTGCTTGCAGGCGGAGCAGATATTCACGCTAGAGCCAATGCTGACTGGACGGCACTGATGTTTGCGGCGAGATATAATTCCAATGCAGAAGTGGCGAAGGTGCTACTGGAAAATGGGGCAGATGTAGACGCTAGAAGTAAGAATGGCATAACGACGTTGATGCATGCGGCGCAGGAAAGTTCCAATTCGGAAGTGGTGAAAGTGCTACTGAAAGGTAGAGCTGATATTCACGCCAGAAATGAGGATGGATGGACGGCGTTGATGTTTGCTGCGAGACATAATTCCCATCTAGAAGTAGTGAAGGTACTGCTGGAAAACGAAACGGATGTAGATGCTAGAAGTAAGAATGGCGTAACGACGCTAATGTATGCGGCGCAGGAAAGTTCCAGCCCAGAAGTGGTGAAGGTTCTGCTGGAAAACGGGGCGGATGTCCATGCTGTAGACAAAGATGGGCATGATGCTCTTTGGTATGCTCAACAAAGAAAAAAAGGTGACAAAGAAAAAATCATACAGATTCTAAAAGAATATGCATCCTCAGAGGGAAACGCGGAAGCACAGTACCAGCTCGGGATAAAGTACGCTAAAAACGGAATGAATCTCAAAATGGCCCGCAAGTGGTGGGAGAAATCTGCCATGCAGGGACACGCAGGTGCGCAGGCCCGCATGGGTATCGTCTACGCCAACAACAATCCCGGCAATATTCCTGATTACTCCAAAGCCCGCGAATGGTGGGAAAAATCCGCGGCTCAAGGGAATGCTCTTGCGCAGTATTGCCTGGGCGATATGTACTACAATGGCAAGGGGGTGCAAAAAAATATTGGCAAGGCCCAGGAATGGTTTTTAAAGGCTGCTCAAGGAGGGAATGGCAACGCACAGCTTGAGCTGGCCGAAATGTACTACAAAGGCGAAGACGTACCGCAAAATTATGCAGAGGCTGCGCAATGGTACAAAAAAGCCGCCTTACAGGGAGATACGTATTCAAAGCTACAGTTGGCCAAAATGTATGAAAAAGGTCAGGGTGTACCCCAAAATATTCCTGAAGCCATAAAATTGTATACTGAGCTTGAGAGTAGTGATGATCTCGATGATTTTACTATGGGGGAGATCTTCGATAAGTTGAATGAACTGTCCGGCCAGCAATGATGGCCGTGTCGCGAGAGTGTAACAGAGTAATATGGAGGTGCTCCCCTAAAAATGGATAGGTATGAGAGTATTCCTGTCCGTTATTGAAGGACATTCTGTTAAGCGATCATAGTCCCTTAACGGAAGTAGTCGATGACAATGAAACCACTATCAGGCAAGAACAGAAAAAGGTATTCCCTGCTATACAAATCAAAATCATTGGCCTTGGCCGAACAGCTTGGGGTTGCGGCGCCATCAAATCTCTTGAGGGATTATGCTGCTTTCAGATCGCGGTAGCCAGTACTGTTCAAATGCTTATCAAAATCTTATGGGAAAACATCATGTTATCTGTAGCATGTGCGCAGAGAAAACATTATTGGGCAAGAAAAAGCAAAATTACACATGCGGGTCTGCGGCCTTATCCTTTTCTGTTTAACCGCTATCAACTGGACAAGGAGAAAACATGACAACACGATGGTGCTCAAAATACTTTTGTCTCTTTGTTTTTTTGCTGATTCTGATGGTTTGGACCGCGCCGATTGTCAGTGCCCGAAGCATACCCAGATCATCAGTGCAGCAACTCAATATGCCCCCGATCTCTACTAACCACCGCCACATCTGGATCCCCGGACCTCACATGCAGGCTCCGACCACGCATAAGGCCAATGCTTCGGCGGTGCGGGATCAGAAATTTGTCGAATTGTGTCGCTCGGGTTCGCCGGAGGAGATCAAACGGGCGTTAGCCGAGGGCGCGAACCCCAACGCCAGGGACACAATCGGCAATCCTGGGCATGAAGCCCAGTTTGGACGCATTCGCACACGAATAGGCGTCCGCGAGGCAGATGGCGAAACAGCGCTGATGGCGGCGGTAAGAAGGGAGAGTGCCGAAAGGATCAAGGTCAACGTCGGCCAATGCACGGAGACGAGTCCCGCCAAAGCGGATCAGGCGTCGAGAAAAACCAGGACGCCCGAAGCGGTCGCACTGCTTTTGGCCGCGGGCGCCGACGTCAACGCTAAAGACTGGAACGGCCAGACCGCGCTCATGCTGACCGCCGACGCCGCGACGGTCCACGCCCTGTTGACTGCGGGTGCCGACGTCAACGCCAAAGACGAGAACGATAGAACGGCGCTGTTGCTGACCGTGTGGGAACGCGACGGCGCGCCTCCGGATGCGGTCCGCATGCTCTTGGCCGCCGGAGCGAATCCCGACATCCGGGACAAGGACGGCGAGACGGCTCTGATCATGGCGGCGGGCAGCAACTGTTCCGACGGACTGGTCACTCCCCTTCTGGCCGCAGGCGCGGACGTCAACGCCCAGAACAAGGACGGCGCTACAGCGCTCATGAAAGCGGCGTATTACAATCGTGCCGGAGATTACTCCGGGACGGTCCGCGCCCTGTTGGCCGCTGGCGCGGATGTGCGTGCCAGGGACAAAGAGGGCAGGACAGCGCTCGCGCAGGCGGTACAGCGCGGCTGCGACGCGGCAGTCCGGGAGTTGTTGGCCGTGGGCGCGGACACTGGGGAGGACGGTGGCAAAACAGGCCTCCTGTGGGAGGCAACACGAGGCGATGATCCCGAAACAATCAAGACACTCCTGACTGCAGGAGCGGATGTCAACGCAAAGACAAACAAAGGCGTGACGGCGCTCATGATGGCTGTGGAGTTCTACAACAGATTTTACGACAACCCCAAAGTGCTCATGCTCAAAACCCTGTTGGACGCGGGCGCGGATGCGAATGCCGCAGACAACAACGGCACAACCGCGCTCATGATGGCGATTGGGCGCAACGAACCCAGCATGGTCAAGGCCCTGCTGGACGGCGGCGCGAATGCGAACGCGGAAACCGCCGGTTACACGCCACTCATGTGGGTAGCGGCGACCAATCGCGATTCCGGAATCATCACGGCTCTGCTGGCGGCAGACGCAAATGTGCATGGCCGGGACAAAAACGGCTGGACGCCGCTCATGCTGGCGGCCTTCGGCAACCGGAAGTCAACGGAGACAGTTCGAAGGCTGCTGACTGCGGGCGCGGACGTCAACGCGAAAGCGAACAACGGCGCGACGGCACTCATGCTGGCTGTGGAATTTAACGACAATCCCGAAATACTCAAGGAGCTGCTGAACGCGGGGGCGGACGTCAATGCCCAGGATGGGGAAAAGATGACAGCCCTGATGCTGGCGGCGCGATACAACAGTCACAAGGCCGTGGCCGCGCTGCTGGAGAAGGGCGCGAACAAGAGCCACAAGGATCAAAACGGTCATGACGCCCTATGGCATGCGCAGGACAGCGCTCGGAAAGGCCAGCGGCGTTTTCGTCACAATCTGGAGCCGAAAGTCATCATAGTCGTCAGAAACATCAACGATGTCATCGCCGAGGAAAGCAATGGGCGGCGTATCCGGAATTCATCCCAACGTCAGGAAGAAGATCAGAGAGTTATCCATATACTGCGACATGACAAACTCTCACCAGATCAAACAACAACACACTGATCCTTTTTCCAACTTTTCCTCAAGCACTCTTTGGAGGCATCTTCATGAAATATTATCATTTGTTTCTGCTATTTTTACTGGCCTTGCACGCTGTTCCTGCCCTAGCCGACATAGCGGCACCAGACTACGACTACAGAGCACAGAAAAAAGCTTTACAACGCCGGGCGATGGAGAATTGGCAACAACGGTTCCCCAATTTGATTCCTAAGCTGAATGTCACACTGGCCCCGGACGGCAAGGCGCTGTTCCTGCGCCTCACGTTCAAGTCCCCCGCCGACTACAGCATCAACCTGAACGACAAAACAATCGGCGGCGGCAGAGTCAACGCTCTGGGAGGCGCCACCCAGGACGAAAGTATATCCATTACCCCTCTTCAAAATCAGGAAAGTAGTTGGCAACTCAGGGTTAACTACACTTTGTATGGAGTGGAAAATACCCGTTTCGGCCCCAAACTGACCGATGAGATCATGGAGACCTGCACAACCAGACGTTTTACCATCCATTGGCAAAACGGGCGGGCGCAGTTCTTCGAAACATCGCATGGAGAATGCGACTTGTAGGGCACGAAAACCTATCAGAAGGAAAACGGCTGAAATTGTTGAGCAAACGGAAGCACCTCACTCATCCCCAGGCAGGGAAAGTGTATGGATGATCAAAGTCGACTACAAACTGCGTGGGGTGGCCAACACCCGTTTCAGGGCCAAGCTCACCAACCGAACTTTGGAGGAATGCGCCGCCAGACGGCTGACCGTCACATGGCAAAACGGCAAAGCCCAGCTCGCTGTAACAAAACCAACGTCTGAAAATTCCGAAGAGCTGCGCCGCCATCAAGCCCATATTCCCGCAAGCGCCGCGCCGCAAAAATCGCAGCTGCCCCTTGTCAGATGTAGCGCCTGTAACGAGAAGCCGCGCCGTTCGATGACCGTTTTCCCGCAAGATGGGCAGACGGTATTCTCGCCTCCTGCGCCGGGGATATTGCCGGTGTAGACATGGCGCAGGCCTTCCGCACGCCCGATGGCGCGCGCCCGCAGCAGGGTTTCAGGCGGCGTCGGCGGGCGATCGCGCAGGGCGTAGGCCGGATGGAAGGCCGTAACATGCCAGGGCACATCGCTCCCCAGATCGCTCACAATGAAATGCGCCAGATCCCACAGTTCCTGATCCGAATCGTTGAGTCCGGGGATCAGCAGCGTGGTAATCTCCAGCCAGATGCCCAGCCTGCGGAAGCAACGCAGGGAATCCAGCATTTCGGAAAGCCGGGCGCCCACGATATCGCGGTAAAATATTTCGGAGAAGGCCTTGAGATCAACATTGGCGGCATCCATCAGCGGAGCAATTCGGGTAAGCGCCTCTTTTTGCATGTAGCCATTGGTCACAAAGAGATTTTTCAGGCCGCTTTCATGAGAAAGCCGGGCGATATCCAGCGCATACTCGTAAAAGATTGTGGGCTCGGTGTAGGTGAAGGCGATCGCCGCGCAGCCGGAGGCAAAGGCCGCCTGCGCCACCTGCTCCGGCGGCACAGGCCGTTCCCGGCCGATCAGCTCCGCCTTCGGCTGAGAGATCGAGTCGTTCTGGCAGTGGCGGCAGCGGAAATTGCATCCCAGAGTGGCCACCGAATAGCAGCGGCTGCCCGGCAGCACATGAAACAACGGCTTTTTTTCGACCGGATCGACATGCGCCGCTATCAGCTGCCCGTAGACAAGGCTCATGAGCCTGCCATCACGATTTTCCCGTGCCCGGCACCGCCCTCGCCCACCTTTTGGAATCGTGCATTCCAGACGGCAGAGATGGCAGCGTACCGCCGATCCCGGCAGGGATTCCCAGAAAAGCGCTTCCCGCATAAGGTCCCGCCTGTCTTCTAAATTTCCCATGTTTTATGAAATTTGATCGCCGGCCACTGTTCCTGAACATGGCCCAGACGCCATTCGCTCGACGCCAGATAGGCCAAGGCGCCCTTGGCGTCCCGCGCCAGATTGGCGGCCTCCTTCTTCATAAACTCATCCAGCTTCGCCCGATCCTCGCAGGTCACCCAGCGGCAGGCGGCGTAGTTGACCGCCTCGTAGGCGGCATCCACGTTGTACTCCGCCCGCAGCCGCTCAATGATGACATCAAATTGCAAAACGCCGACCGCGCCCAGGATGTGATCGTTGCCGATCAGTGGCCTGAAGAGCTGCACCGCGCCCTCCTCGGTCAGCTGCAGCAGTCCCTTGTCCATCTGCTTGGTCTTCAGCGGATCTTTCAGGCGCGCGCGCCGGAAATGCTCGGGCGCGAAACTGGGGATGCCGGTGAACTTCAACGGTTCCTTCGTGGTAAAGGTGTCGCCGATGCGGATGGTGCCATGATTGGGCACGCCAATAATGTCACCCGGGAAGGCTTCTTCGGCATTCTTGCGATCCTGGGCCATGAAGATCATGGCGTTGTTCAGCAGCACCTCTTTTCCCACCCGGTGATGACGCACCTTCATGCCGCGGGTGAACTGCCCGGAGCAGATGCGCAGAAACGCGATGCGATCACGATGAGCCGGATCCATGTTCGCCTGAATCTTGAAGACAAAACCGCTGAACGCCGCTTCGTAGGGAGAAACCTCGCGGCTTTCCGCCGGACGCGGCAGAGGCCCCGGCGCCAGTTCCACAAAGGTGTCGAGCAACTCGCGGACACCGAAGTTGTTGATGGCACTGCCGAAAAAAACCGGCGTCTGGTTCCCCTTCAGATACTCCTTAAGCTCCAGAGGATTACCGGCTTCTCCCAAAAGCTCCACACTGTCACGCAGTTCCCGCGCCTGGCTGCCCAGATGCGCATCCAGCTCCGGATTGTCCAGGCCGCGCACCAGATCGCCTTCCAGCACCCGATCCTTTGCCGTGCGGGTATCGAAAAAGCACATCTCGTCGCGTGTCAGGTGATAGATGCCGCGAAAGCGCTTGCCCATCCCTACCGGCCAAGTGACCGGCACGCATTCGATCTGCAATGTGTCCTCAATGTCGGCAAGCAGCTCCAGCGGTTCAAGGCCCTCGCGATCCAGCTTATTGATGAAGGTGATGATGGGCGTGTTGCGCATCCGGCAGATCTCCATCAGCTTGCGGGTCTGGGTTTCGACGCCCTTGGCGCTGTCGATCACCATCAGCGCGCTGTCCACCGCCGTCAGCACCCGGTAGGTATCTTCGGAGAAATCCTGGTGGCCGGGCGTATCGAGCAGATTGATGGCGTAGCCCCGGTATTCGAAGTTCATGACCGAGGTGTTGACGGAAATGCCGCGTTCCTGCTCCATCGCCATCCAGTCGCTGGCGGTATGACGGGCGGCTTTCTTCGATTTGACCGCACCGGCCAGCTGAATCGCGCCGCCGAACAGCAGCAGTTTTTCTGTCAGTGTCGTTTTGCCGGCATCCGGATGGCTGATAATGCCAAAGGTGCGGCGGCGTTCCACTTCCTGCCTGAAATGTTTGTCCTGATTTTCCACAATGACCTCTTCCGCCAAAGATATCCGAAGGTTGGATTTTGAAAACCATTCAAGAAATGGCCAACCCGGGAAGGATGTGTTCCCGCTTTTTCCAAAAACTGTCCTGCAAAGCTGAAAATTTTTATATAACAGTTCCCACGGCTGCAGGACAATTTTTTCTCGCAGGGAAACGAAAAGGCACCGGAAAGACGGGCGGCCTTTTCTGCGCTTGAAAAAATCTCCGGCATTGCATATTCCTTTGCATGATGTGCACTTAAAGTTTTTTGTATACAGGGTCTGCCCTGTTTGTATCCCATGAGCTTCTTCGACGACTTCACCTTTGGATGCTACCTGCCGGGCGACTCGTTTCTGCACCGGCTTGACGCGCGCGTCAAACTGGTGGTTCTGGCGCTTTTGGTGATGGTTTCCTTTGCCGCTTCCAGAGCCCTGCAACTGGGCGCGCTGTCCGCAATCGCCCTGGGAGGGCTGGCGCTGGGGCACATTCCTCTGCGCCGCTGGTGGCGGGGAATATGGGCCCTGCGCTGGCTGCTGCTCTGCACGCTGCTTCTGCATACGCTGCTGACGCCCGGGCACACCCTGGGCGGCATCCCCTGGCTTTCCCGGGACGGATTGCTGCAGGGCTCCCTGGTGTGCGGACGGCTGGCGCTGGCAGTGACGTTTTCCTCACTCATGACCTTCGTGACGCCTCCGGCGCAGCTGGTCGCAGCCCTGATGACGCTGGTCAGACCGCTTGCCCGTCTGGGGGTGCCGATCCGGCGTTATGCCTTTCTGCTGAAACTGGTGCTGGACTTCATCCCCCTTCTTAAAAACGAGATTCAGGAAGTGACGCGGCACCGTCCGTCCACAAAAGCTCAGGGGCCGCTCATGGGACGAATCGAGCTGCTGCGCTGGGCGCTTCCGTTGCTGCTGCAACGGCTGGTCACCCGCGCGGACGAACTGGCCCAGGCCTACGCGCAGGGGCGTCTGCAGCTGGAAAACGTTTCTCTGCCGCCGTTTGCCTCCAACCGCTGGAACCTTCCGGCCGCCGTCCTTGGGCTTCTGCTGCCGGCGTTTGTCCTGATGTTGCAGGGCTTTTCCGGAGGATAAGGCCATGAGAACCATCAAGCTCCACATTGCCTATCACGGCGCCCGTTATGTGGGCTGGCAGATCCAGGCCGAAGGGCTTTCGGTACAGGGAGAACTGGAACGTGTGCTGGA
>JAFZPK010000073.1 GCA_017552515.1 Deltaproteobacteria bacterium
GCGGCCGCGTGGCTGTGTTTCAATTTGGTTTCCCACGATCTGGAATGTACCGCTTTCGTCGATGCGGTTGTTCCGTTTCAGCTGATACTGGTTGCCTCTGAAGACAAGCAGCATGGAATGGTCGCTGGTGGAGCGCCAGCTGCCGTTGATGCCGTGTGCGGTTTGCACCTGGAACATGTTGCTGCCCGTGCTGCGCTGATAGACGTTTTTACCAACCATCAGCTGATTCCCCTGAATCTGGCAGGGATTGTCGTAGGCCGGCTTCCCTTGCGGCTGGGCGTACAGCCGCTGGCCATCAAACCTGAAAGTGCCGGTTTCAATGATTTGATTGCCGGCGCTCATCTGGTAGCGGTCTCTTTCAAAGGTGAGGGTGACGGTCATGCCCTTCACGAATGTGTTCCAGCTGCCCTGGATTTGCTCGCCGGGATTGAATGCCTGCCCCTGCCCCTGTCGCTGGTAGGTGGTTTCGCCGATGAGCAACGTATCGTTTCCCTGGAATGTGCAGTACTCTTCATAGGCTTCCCCGTTGTCCGGCTGCGCGTAAAAGCGGGTACCTTCCAGACGGAAGGAACCGGCCTCGTAAAGCTGGCCGTTGATGGTGTTCTCGTAGCGATTCCCCCGGAATATCAATTCGGCCCTGTTGCCATTGGAGGCTTGCACCGCCCAGACGCCCTGCAGGCGTGAAATATCCTGGGAAGGCGCGGGTGTTGTTCCGGCTCCGGTGCGGGTGCAGGGCGCTCCATCCAGGGAAAGCGTTTCCTGCTGGCGGATGTAGGGCATGGTGACAACCTGCCCGTTGCGGTTTTCGAGGCGCAGCGTGTTCTTCTCCGCCCGGAAAGTTCCGCTCTGGGGATTTTGGCCGGGAACCGAGATTTGGAAGGTGTCACCCTGGAATGCAAAGATGGCGGCGCTCTTGGGAAAACGGCAGCTCCACTGTCCCTGGAGCCAGAGATGGTCGGGGCTTTGGGCGCTGCTGTTGTTGCCCGGGAAGAAGGGAGGATAGTCGGCAGCCTTGGCTTGACCTCCGAAAGGAGCGGTTTGCAAGCGTGCCGCGCTTGCCGCAGCGGTGAGAACCAGCATCCCGGCAGCCGCCAGGATGGCAATGCGAGAGAAAGAAGTACGCATAGATTTCTCCTTGTAAAAAGTTTTTCTTTTTTCCTTTTCTAACCGTAACTGTGCAGACTTGCCTCAATCCGGCTGACGCCCAGCCAGCAGAACAGAAGGACGCCCAATCCGAACAGGGTCAGCAGGGCAAGCGTTTTGCCGCGTTGCCCCGTGCCCAGAATGGCCGCGTAGATCGACCAGACGGTCAGGCACCAGACCTCCTTGGGATCCCAGTTCCAGTAGGCGCCCCAGGCCTCTTTTGCCCACAGGGCACCGCTTGCCATGCCAAGGCCCAGCATGAACAGCCCGCAGGCGATGGCCTGGCGGGTCCATTTTTCCAGCATCTGTGCATCCGGAAAAGCACTGTTTTTCCAAAACTCTCCACCCAGGCGGGCAACTGCCAGCAGAGAGGCGGCAATCAGTGCCGCATAGCCCGCAAAGCATGAAAAAACGTGCCAGACCAGCCACGGACTCTGGGGCGCCGAAGCGCCTGCCGGTGCTCGCAGGGTGGCCAGCAGCGCTCCGAACGACGCTGCTGTGATCAAAATCGGCCCCAGTCCGCGTGCTTTCATGATTTCCTCTTGCCTTTTGCGGGAAACGCTTTCCGAAAAGGGATGAAACTTTTTCAGTTTTCCCAAATTTCGCGCGAAAGCCGTTCGGCAACGGATGCAGCTTTCGCCTCGACGCCCTCTTTCAGCGTAGTTTTGTACTGGCGGAGTTTGCGTTCCAGTACGGTGTCGCTCAAGGCCAGGATTTGTGCGGCCAGTATGCCGGCATTGCGGGCTCCGGCTGCGCCGATGGCCATGGTCGCAACGGGTACGCCGGCCGGCATCTGCACGGTGGAAAGCAGTGCATCAAGTCCGTGCAGCGAACTGGAGTCGAGGGGAACCGCAATAACCGGCAGCGTGGTTTCCGCGGCGAGCACTCCGGCCAGATGGGCGGCGGCTCCGGCTCCGGCGATAAGGACTTTCAGACCGCGTTCCGTGGCCGAGCGAGCATAACGGGCAGCCCGGTGGGGCGAACGATGCGCGCTGGCGACCGTCACTTCAAACGGGATGCCAAAACGGCGTAGTACGCGGGCGGCTTCGATCATGATGTCATAGTCGTTTGCGCTGCCCATGATAATGCCGACTTGCGGCGCGGCTTCCAGCGCCAGGGCACGGTGGCCGATATCGAGCCGGTAGTGAACACCGCTCCAGTAAATTTTCTCCACGCCGTCGTAGGCTTTTTCAATGGCGGCGGCAATGCTGGGGCCGGTGCCTGTCACACCAAGCACCCGTCCTCCTGCGGTGATGAGACGGCCGTTTCGCTGTGAGGTCCCGGCGTGGAAGACCAGCAGGTCGCCTATTCCAACGGCGTCTTCCAGCCCGTAAATGTCAAAACCCTTCCGATAGCTTCCGGGATAGCCATCCGAAGCCATGACCACGCAAACCGCCGCGTTGTCAAGCCATTCCACTGTTTTCCCGGCCAGATTTCCTGTGGCGCAGGCCATGAGCAGCGGGACCAGATCCGAATCCATGCGTGCCATGAGTGCCTGGGTTTCCGGATCGCCGAAGCGGACATTGTATTCCAGAGTTTTGGGCCCGTTGCTGGTGATCATCAGGCCGGCGAACAGTACGCCGCAGTAGGGGCGTCCTTCTTTCGCCATGCCGGCGATGGTGGGGCGGATGATGCGCTCCATGATCTGTTCCTGCAATTCCGCCGTCGCGATCGGCGCCGGTGAATAGGCGCCCATGCCGCCGGTATTGGGGCCCTGATCCCCGTCAAATACCCGCTTGTGATCCTGGCAGGTGGCCAGCGGCACAACCGTTTTGCCGTCGGTCAGCGCGAAGAAAGACACCTCCTCGCCGGCGAGATATTCCTCGACGACGATCTGTCTGCCCGCCTTGCCGAAGGCATCGTCCACCATGATCTCGCGTGCTGCGGCCAGCGCTTCGTCCACGGTTTGCGCGATTTTAACCCCTTTGCCGGCCGCCAGCCCGTCCGCCTTGATGACGAGCGGCGCTCCCTGCTGGTGAATGTAGGCGGTGGCTGCGTCGTAGTCGGTAAAGGTGGCAAAGGCCGCAGTGGGAATGTTGTATTTTGCCATGAGCCGTTTGGCGAAAACTTTGCTTCCCTCCAGTTCCGCAGCTCTGCTGTCCGGACCGAAAATGGCCAGTCCGGCTTCACGGAAACGATCGACAATGCCCAAGGTAAGCGGCAGTTCCGGCCCGACCACCGTCAGATCGACCTCATGCTCAAGGGCAAAATTGAGCAGGAAGTCAACAGCTGTGACCGCGATGGGCAGACATTCCGCGAATTCCGCGATCCCGGGATTTCCCGGGGCGCACCAGATCTTTTCCACCAATGGAGACTGGGCGATTTTCCAGGTGAGCGCGTGTTCCCGGCCGCCACTTCCGATGACCAGAATTTTCATGATATGGACTCCTTTATGGGGGTTGCAGTGTGATGCAATTTTACATGATAAGATATTCTCCAATATATTATTGTGCCATATTTTCGGGAAAACTGCCAGATTGCAAAAAGATATGAAAGTGCCATGAAAACATTGCAGATGTTCGCGGTGGTGACGCCGGGACTGGAGACGGTCTGTGCGCGGGAGCTGCAGGCGCTCGGCCTGGAACGCGTACAGATGGAACCGGGGGGCGTCGCCTTTGAGGGCGGTCTTAGGGAACTCTACCTGGCCAATCTGATGCTGCGTTCGGCCAGCCGGGTGCTGGTGCGTCTGGGGCGCTTTGGCTGCCGGGATTTCCCCACGCTCTACAAACGGGCACTACGTTTGCCCTGGGGGGCCTTTGTCCGCCCGGAGGCCGGACTCTCGGTGCGGGTAAGCTGCCATGCTTCGCGGCTCAATCACACGGAGCGCATTGCCGGGACCATTGTCGCCGCGGCCCGTCACAGTCTGGGCGTGACGGATGATGGAAACACGGCGGATATGTTTTCGCAGTTAGTAGTGGCGCGGCTGGAGGAGGACGAGATACTGCTTTCCGTGGACAGCTCCGGTGAACTGCTGCATCGGCGCGGCTGGCGCACCGCGCAGCTGGAAGCGCCCCTGCGGGAGTCGCTGGCCGCAGGCATCCTGCAGCTTCTGGGCTGGGACGGCACGGTGCCTTTGCTCGATCCGATGTGTGGTTCCGGCACTTTCCCCATTGAGGCGGCGTGGCTGGCCATGCGGTTTGCACCGGGCGAAAGGCGTGACTTTGCCTTCATGCACTGGCCGCACTTTCGTCCCGGTCTGTGGCAGGTGCTGCTTGACGAGGCGAAATCCCGACGGCGGCCGCTTTCTGTCCCCATATCGGGGATGGATCGGGCGCCGTCCGCGATCGCGGTGGCAAAAGAGAACGCGCATCGCGCGGGCGTGGAAGATGCGGTGCACTTTGCCTGCGGTGAACTGTCGGAGCTTGAACCCGAAACCGCGCGGGGCTTTCTCATCGCCAATCCTCCCTACGGGAAACGTTTGGGGCGGGGGGGAGATCTCGTCCGGAGCTACCGCGCGCTGGGGCGGGCGCTGAAAGGTGCGTTTGCCGGCTGGGAGGGCGCTTTTCTGTGCCCGGATCCGGCGCTTGCGCGGGAGACCGGTTTGAAACTCGAAAAGGTGGCGCTGCTTGCGCATGGCGGTCTCAATGTGGCGTTGCTCAAGGTGCTGCGCGAGAAAAAC
>JAFZPK010000074.1 GCA_017552515.1 Deltaproteobacteria bacterium
GGCCGTATGCCTTGGCCTGCAGGGGCTCGTCCTCTACACCGGGCTGGCGCGTTTCTTCCAGGTGGCCGCGCCGTCTCTTTCGCAGCTCGCCATGCTGGCCGCAGGCGCGCTGACCTTTGCGGCCCCCTTCCTGCTCCGGCGCCGCCCGCCCAAAAACGGACACAGGACAAAAGAACAGATTTTCTCCCCTTAAAAGCATCACCGCCTGCCGGAAAACATATCCCGGCAGGCGGTTCTTTTCAGGAGGACAAAAATGTTCTCCCCGACGCATATTCTACATGAGTGCATCTGTTCAATTCGAAGAATTTTGGCTAGTATAGTTTATTTTACTTTTTATTGAAGATTTTACTGGCATCAAGAGAGGAGACAGAGGATGAAAACAGTTGCAATTGTGGGATGGCGCGGCATGGTCGGTTCGGTACTCATGCAGCGTTTAAAGGAGGAAAACGATTTCGCGAAGTTCGAACCGCTTTTCTGTTCCACCTCCCAGGTGGGACAAAACGGACCGGAGATCGCTGGCAAGATTTACAAGCTGGCCGACGGCAACGATGAAAAGGTTCTGGCGCAGGCCGATATCGTCGTCAGCTGCCAGGGCGGCGACTATACCAAGGCGATGCATCCCAAACTGCGCGCCCTGGGCTGGCAGGGTTACTGGATCGACGCGGCTTCAACGCTGCGCATGGAACCCAATGCGGTCATCGTGCTGGATCCGGTGAACCGTCATGTGATCGACCGGGCCCTGGAAAATGGCATCAGGGACTTCATCGGCGGCAACTGCACGGTATCGCTCATGCTGATGGCGCTGGGCGGACTCTTTCAGAAGGGCTGGGTGGAATGGATCAGCAGCCAGACCTATCAGGCGGCTTCCGGCGCGGGCGCGAAAAACATGCGCGAGCTTGTTGCCCAAATGGCAGGCATCGCCAAGGCCTCGGAAGACATTCTGGCCAATCCGGCCGCAAGCATTCTGGAACTGGACCGGAAAGTCATCGCCACCATGCGCGACGGAAACTTCCCCACCGAAAACTTTGGAGCCCCGCTTGCGGGCAGCCTGATTCCCTGGATCGACCGGGCGGTGGAGCACGGCCAGACCCGCGAGGAATGGAAAGGTGGCGCGGAGGCCAACAAGATTCTGGGCCTGAGCCGTGAAAAAGGAGACTTTGTGCCGGTGGACGGCTGCTGCGTGCGCATCGGCGCAATGCGCTGCCACAGCCAGGCCTTCACCATCAAACTGAAACGCGACATACCGCTTGCCGATATCGAAGCCGCCATTGCCGGGCACAACGCCTGGGTGCGGCTGGTGGAGAATACCAAGGAAGCCACGCTGAAAGAGCTCACTCCTGCCCGTGCCACCGGAACGCTGGACGTGCCGGTGGGCCGCCTGCGCAAGATGCTCATGGGACCGGAGTATCTGTCCGCCTTCTCCGTGGGCGATCAGCTTCTCTGGGGCGCGGCCGAACCGGTGCGCCGGATGCTGGGCATCGCGCTGGAATTTGCGGGGTAAGGCGCGAATGCAGGGTGCGTCTTCGCAACTTTAGGGCAGACGATATTAAACTTCAGGCATAAGCGGAAGATGCGACGTTCCGTGAACCGGAAATTTTTTCGGGGAAATTGTCTTGATTTTCAACCCAAGAAAGCATAGCTTGTGCGCATTGGTTGCAGGTTGTGCAATTTTTCGCAAAAATTAGAGGAATTATGCGGAGTTGCACAGGTAAAAACATTTTTTTGCAGAAAAAAAGGAGTAGAAGAGCATGGCAGAAGGAACTGTAAAATGGTTTAACGATGCAAAAGGTTTTGGTTTCATTCAGCAGGATGATGGGCCGGATGTTTTCGTACATTTCTCCCAGATTCTTGGTGACGGCTTCAAAACTCTCCAGGAAGGTGCACGGGTAGAGTTTGACGTTGTGGAAGGCAAGAAAGGGCCCCAGGCATCCAACGTCAAGAAACTCTAAGAATTAATACAGACTTAAAGGCAAAGGGCAGGATATTTCTCCTGCCCTTTTTCTTTTTGGAGAAAAGATAAAGGGCGGCCGGATTCTCCGGCGCGCCCCTGCCCTTCACTTAAGCGGTAAAGTGCACTTTAAGGAATTTCCGCTTGCCCGCCTGAATCACCACCGTTTCTCCCGGATGATCAAACGCGAGATTGTCATCCGTAAGGCGTTCCCCATCCAGTTTGACGCCTCCCTGCTTAATCAGACGCCGCGCCTCGCCGTTGGAGGCCGTCAGTCCGTTTTTCGTGAGCAGCCGGCAGATCCAAACCGGCTCCGCCACCGAACAGGTCACCTCATCAATGGCATCGGGCATCTCCTTGCGCGCGAACTGCCGGGTAAATTCCTCGGCCGCGCGCTCCGCAGCCTCCACGCCATGAAAACGCGCCGTCAGCTCTTTTGCCAACGCCTTCTTGCTCTCCATGGGATGCGCGCCGTCCGGCGCACCGGCCACGCCCGCCCGGATCCGTTCCAGTTCCTCAAGCCCCACATCCGACACCAGCTCGTAGTAGCGCAGCATCAGATCGTCGGAAATGCTCATGACCTTGCCGTAGATTTCTTTGGGCGGCTCGGTGATACCAATGTAGTTGTTCAGCGACTTGCTCATCTTGTGGACGCCGTCCAATCCTTCCAGCAAAGGCATCATGATCACCGACTGCGGCCGCTGCCCAAAATCGCGTTGCAGTTCGCGTCCAACCAGCAGGTTGAACTTCTGATCCGAGCCCCCCAGCTCGACATCCGCCTGCAAGGCCACCGAATCGTAGCCCTGAATCAGCGGATAGATAAATTCATGGATGGAGATAGGCTGCTGGCTGGTAAAACGCTTGTGGAAATCGTCGCGTTCCAGCATTCGCGCAACAGTGTAATGGGCGGAAAGATTGATGAGATCCGTCGCGCCCATGTCTTTCATCCACGCACTGTTGAAAACAATTTTGGTCCGTTCCGGATCAAGAATCTTGAAGACCTGCTCGCGGTACGTGTCCGCGTTGGCCTGCACCTGCTCACGGGTCAAACGCTTGCGGGTTTCGCTCTTGCCGGTAGGATCCCCGATCATGCCGGTGAAATCTCCGATAAGAAACAGGATCTCGTGGCCCAGTTCCTGAAACTGCCGCATCTTCTGGATCAGGACCGTATGGCCGATATGCAGATCGGGCGCGGTCGGATCAAATCCGGCCTTGATCTTTAACGGCCGCCCGGTCGCAACCGACTGTTCCAGTTTCTGTTGCAGCTCCTCTTCCATGATAATCTCGACAGTTCCACGACGAATGATCTTCATTTGCTCGGCGACCGGCAGCATTCCTTACCTCCAGAAAAAAATGTGCAAATAGTGATAAATACCTATTGATTAAAAAAAACCGCTTTCCCCAACACAAACCGGAAGGTAATCTACCTGCTTTCAACAGCACTTGAAAGCGCAAACCTACGTTCCAATGGGAAACCTTGCCAAAAGAAAAGCCTTGAAGCTATTATACATAAGGCAAAAGCCATCAGATTCGCTTGAATATTTTTGTTGAAAGCATCCATCTCTTTGTCCTTTCACTTTGGGGGGAGAACTCGATATGAAAATTTCGTTTCACGGAGCAGCCCAGGACGTCACCGGTTCCTGTCATCTGGTCGAATGCGCGGGCACACGCGTGCTGATCGACTGCGGGCTCTACCAGGGAGGGCGCAAACTGGAAGAAGAAAACCACGCGGATTTCGGCTTTGACCCGAAAGAAATCGATTTTCTGCTTCTGACCCACGCCCATCTCGACCACTGCGGACGTATTCCACTGCTGGTTAACCAAGGCTTCAGAGGGAAAATCATCACGACTGCCGCCAGCCATGAGCTCGCCAAGCTGGTTATGCTCGATTCCGCCCACCTGCAGGAAGAAGAGGCCCGTTATCTTGCCAACCGCGCACGCCGCCGCGGACGCGATGCCAGCGACATCACGCCGCTCTACACCACGCTGGATGTTCTGGATGCTCTGGATTTCTTCGGTGGAACAGCCAGTTACGGCGAACCGCTGAGGATCGCTCCCGGCATTGAAGCCACCTTCTTTGACGTGGGGCACATTCTGGGCTCCGCCGGCATCGCGCTGAAACTGACCGAAAATGGCAAGACTCGTCACCTTGCTTTTTCCGGCGATCTGGGCTTAAGCCACCGCCCCATTCTGCGCGATCCCGACGTACCGCCGGAATCCGACATCGTCGTTATCGAGACCACCTATGGCGACCGCTGCCACAAACAGCTGCAGCCATCCATCGAAGAATTCTACGAAGCCATCAACAAGACCATCCGGCGGGGCGGCAATGTGCTCATCCCGACCTTTGCTCTGGAGCGTTCCCAGGAACTGCTCTACTACCTGCATGAAGGACTCAAACAGGGCCTGCTGCCGAGCAATCTGCAAATCTTCCTTGATTCGCCGATGGCCATTTCCGCCACGAAGATCTTTAAACGCCACCCGGAATGCTACGACGAGGAAACCGCAAAACTGTTCGAAGAGCGTAAGGATCCCTTCGAATTCGA
>JAFZPK010000075.1 GCA_017552515.1 Deltaproteobacteria bacterium
GCAACCGGTTTGTGGCTGGGCCGGGTGAGCGCGGTTGTTGGCGGCGACATCCGTTTCGTGAGCCGCGAACCGCTCTTTGTGGGCGATCGGCTGCGGATCCAGCCCAAAAGCGATCGCAGCGGCCAATCCTTCACCATCAGAACCCTGCGCCTGGGAAGAAATGAGGTCAAACACAGCGCCGCCAACGCGAACGTAACGGTCCCCACGCCGTTCAAGGGCCAGTTTCGCGTGGGCGATTCGGTTTTCAAGGTTTCCTCGGAGCAGGCCTTCACCATGAGCGAGGCCAAGGGACGCCGCCGCCTGGAAGCCTTTGCGGGCGATGCGCCGCCGCAGCTGGCTGTCCGTGCGGAGCTGTGCGGCGATACGTTGCATCTGGAGGGGTATACCCTGGGGATGTCCTTTGCGCGGGAATATCCGGTGAGCTGCTATCCGGCGCAAAAAAATCCGCTCAATGCCCAGACGCTTGCGGGACTCTTTGGGCATCTGGGGCCCGACGGCTGGCCGGAGGCGGACTTTGCCTGCGGCGATTTGCCGCCGGTGGTGATCCCGCCCAGCCGTCTGAAGGAGATCCGGCGCGATTTTTCCGAAAATTTCCAGCGTTTCTGGAAGAAAAAACGCGCGGAGAAACGGAAAGAGACTGTGGGGAGGATGATGAACGCGCTGCTGGATGCGCATCCTCCCGAAAGGCCTTCGTCCGTCCAGGTCGCGGTAGCCATCGGCCACGCCCGCGATCTGCACATTCTTGATGATCCGAAGGTGGGAAGCGTCATTGTGCCCCTGACCGGAGAAAATGTGCAGGAGCGCCTGCACAGGGTGCGGGATCGCAAGGACCGGGTGATCTGGGAGGTGCCGCTGGTGCTGTTTGATGAGCAGTGGACAGCCTGCCGGCAGATGGTCGCCACCCTGGTTGAAGGCGGTTTCCGCTGCTTCATGCTGAACAATCTCGGACATTTTCCGCTGTTTGAGGATCTGCCTCCGGTACGGCTGTTTGCCGGCTGGCGGCTTTTTTCCCTCAACAGTCAGGCCGTGCTTTCCTGGAAGGAGCTGGGTGTGGAAGGGGCGACGCTGGCGCTGGAAGACGATCGGGCCAACATTTTCGATGTGCTGGCGCATCCGGCGGGCGTGGCGCTTTCCGTGACGCTCTACGCCAGCGTGCCGCTGCTCGTGACCCGTGTCAATCTGCGGCGGCTGCCGCAGGGGCGCACCCTGGTCTCCGATACCGGTACAACGTTCCGGGTGGCGCACCGGCGGGGCCTCAATATTCTGTACGCCGGAGAGGATTTTTCTCTGGTCGGCAGGGAGGCGGAACTGCAGCAGGCGGGATGTGGCCGCTTCATTCTGGATCTGCGGCAGGCCGGGCCTTTTTCACCCACCGGCAAAAGAGTGCTGGCGTCTTTGGGCCGGGGGCGGGAACTTCCCGGCACCTCGTTGTTCAACTATGGCATGGAACTGGAATAACGAATATTCTTGTGTTATTTGTAACAATTCATTTTGTGGAAAGACGATTGCCGTCCCCGTGGACGAAAGGAGGTCGCCCATGCTTTTCAATCCTGCTTTTCCCCATGACGAGCCTCTGGATTTAAGTGCTTTTGGCGCGGTGCTGTTCGATCTGGACGGTGTGCTGACGGCAACCGCCCGTGTGCATTCCCGCTGCTGGAAGCGGATGTTTGACGAATTTTTGACACAGTACTACACTCAGCACAATCTGCCCTTTGTGCCTTTCGATGCGGTTCGGGATTACCGGGATTATGTGGATGGCAAGCCGCGCGTGGAAGGCATCAGAAGTTTTCTGGCGTCCCGCGGCATTGAACTGCCCTGGGGAAACGCCGATGACGCGCCGGATGTGGCCAGCGTTTGCGGGCTGGGCAACTGGAAGAATGCGATGTTCCGCGAAGTGCTTGAGGCCGAGGGCGTGGATGTGTTCGAGGGCTCGGTGCGGCTGGCACGGTGGCTGCGGAAGCGCGGGGTGCGTCTGGCGGTGGTCTCGTCCAGCAAAAACTGCATGGCAATTCTGGAAAAGGCGGGCCTCGTCGATCTCTTCGATCTCTTTATGGACGGCAATCGCGCGCGGGAACTCGATCTGGCCGGTAAGCCGGCTCCCGATACCTTTGCGCGGGCGGCGCACGAGCTGCATGTTCCGAACGGGCTGGCGGTGGTGGTGGAAGACGCCATTTCCGGTGTGCAGGCCGGACACGCCGGCAATTTCGGCCTGGTGGTCGGCGTGGACCGGCATGACGATCCGCAGAGTCTCCTGCAAAATGGCGCGGATGTAGTGGTTTCCGATTTGGCGGAACTGCTGCCGGAAGGGAGCGCCTGAATACAGTTTTCTGATTTTCCGGTTTCGTTTGTATCGCTGCTTGGGAGAAGATTGGTCCGTATCATTCATTCTTGAAAGGACAACAGACATCAAGAGGAGATCATGATCCGTTCAGCGAAATTTCCCGCTCCCCGTCAGGTGTATCCGGTTGACGAGTGGTGCATCGTCGAAAAAGAGTTCTATCCCCGCTTTTTGCCGCAAACCGAAACCATTTTTTCCCTTGCCAACGGCTATCTGGGGTTGCGCGGTGGTTTTGAGGAAGGCAAGCCCGCCTGCCAGAGCGGTACCTTCATCAACGGTTTCTACGAATCATGGCCCATCCCCTATGGGGAATCGGCCTTCGGCTTCGCCAAAACCGGCCAGACCATGCTCAATCTTGCCGACTGCAAGATCATTCAGCTGTACGTGGATGATGAACCCTTCTTTCTGCCGACCGCCAAACTGGTCACCTTCGAACGGCGGCTCGATATGCGCAGGGGGGTGTTGACGCGCGATGTGCTGTGGGAAACGCCTTCCGGCAAACTGGTGCAGATCAACTCGATGCGAATGGTTTCCTTCCGCCACCGGCATCTGGCGCTGGCCACCTACCGCGTGACCATTCTGAGCGAGGACGAGGCGCCCATGACGATCGTCTCCAGCCTGGCCGGCAATCAGCCCAACCAGTCTTCTGTTGATGATCCCCGCCAGGCCAAGGGCTTTGCCGGATCCGTTCTGGAGCCGCAGCAGTACTATTCCCGCGATCAGCGGGTGGTGATGAGCCACCGGACTTCAAGCAGCCGGATGACGGTGGCCTGCGGCGCGGATCATGTCATGGAGACCGCCACGCCCTTTACCAGCCGGATCCATACGGACGAGGACAACGCGCAGGTGATCTACTCGCTCAATGCGCAGCCCGGCGTGCCGGTGGAGCTGTTCAAGTTCATTTCCTACCACAGCTCGCGTACCGCGGAAGCGGCCGAACTGTGCCAGCGCCTGGAACGCACGCTGGATTTCGCCCGCAGCGAAGGATGCGAACAGCTCCTGGCCGGACAGAAGAGCTATCTGGACGATTTTTGGGACCGCAGCGACGTGATGCTGGAAACGGAAAACCGGCTGAACGGCGTGGCTCCTGGAGAACTGCAGCAGGCGCTGCGCTGGAATTTGTTCCAGATCCTGCAGGCCTCCGGGCGGGCGGAAGGAACCGGCATTCCCGCCAAGGGCCTGACCGGCCAGACCTACGAGGGACATTATTTCTGGGATACGGAAATCTATGTGATGCCGTTTCTCATCTACACTGCACCGCGCATTGCCTGCAACCTGTTGCGTTATCGCCACAGCATGCTGGACAAGGCGCGGCAGCGTGCCCGCGAAGTGAACCAGAAGGGCGCGCTCTTTCCGTGGCGTACCATCAACGGCGAGGAGGCTTCGGCCTACTACGCCGCCGGTACCGCGCAGTATCATATCGATGCCGATATTGTCTTTGCACTGCGCAAGTATGTGGAAGTAACCGGCGATCTGGCCTTTCTCTTCAACGAGGGAGCGGAGATCCTGGTGGAAACCGCCCGGCTCTGGCTTGATCTGGGCTTCTACTCACCCCATCGCGACGGCAAGTTCTGCCTGCACGGTGTGACCGGCCCGGATGAATACAACGCCGTGGTGGACAACAACACCTATACCAACCTGATGGCCCGCGCCAACCTGAACTATGCGGCGCAGGTGGTGGAGGATCTGCGGAATGCCAATCCGGACGCATATGCCGCGCTGGTGGACAAGACCCATCTGGAGGATGACGAACCTTCGGAGTGGCGGCGGGCGGCGGATAACATGTATGTCGCCTACAAGCAGGAACTTGGCATCTATGCCCAGGACGATCAGTTTCTGGATCGCAAGGAATGGGATTTCGCCGGCACTCCGCGTGACAAGTATCCGCTGCTTCTGCATTTTCATCCCCTGGTGATCTATCGGCACAAGGTCATAAAGCAGGCGGATGTGGTGCTGGCCATGTTTCTTCTGGGCAACGAATTTTCACTGGAGGACAAACGGCGCAACTTCGAGTTTTACGATCCGCTGACCACGGGTGATTCTTCCCTGTCCGCCTGTATTCAGAGCATTGTCGCCAATGAGGTGGGGGAAGTGCGCAAAGCACGCCGCTACGGGCTTTCGGCGGTGCTGATGGATCTGGGGGACATGGCGGGCAATATGCGAGATGGCGTGCATATTGCATCTATGGGCGGCACGTGGATGGTTTCCGTTTATGGCTTTGCGGGCATGAGGGATTACAACGGGATGCTCAGTTTCAATCCCCGTCTGCCCAACTTGTTGAAACGGCTCAAGTTCTCGCTGTTTGTGCGTGAACAGCGGCTGACGGTGGATGTGCGGCACGACCGGACGACCTACGAGCTTACGAAAGGCGTGGGCTTGACATTGACCCACTGCGGGCAGAATATTCGTCTGGGCCGGAATGCGCCGGTGACTCTTGCCAATCAGGTGCACTTACATACGAAAGAAGAAAAAAGAAGAGGAGAGGGATGAACAAAAAAATGCAGAGAGGGTGTCTGTGGCTCATTCTGTGCGGATGCTTCTGGCTGATGGTGGGGTGTAGCACAACGCATTCCCGTGTCGCCAAACGCTCGGCAATTCAACCACTGAAGACGGAGGGCTATACAGTGCAGGTGGGCGTCTTCTCCCGCCAGGATTTTGCTGCCCGGATGGAGAGCAAGTTGCTCAAGCAGCATCTGGATGCCTACTATTTCCGCGACTATAGTGCCATGTACCGGGTACGTTTTGGCAACTATCGCTCCCAGATCGATGCCGAAAAAGCCGCACAGCAACTCAAGCAAAAAGGCATCATTTCCGAGTTCCGCATTATTGCCCCATCCAGCTACCCCACCAGCCTTTTCGTGGAAGGCGGAGACGCCCGGCGGGAGCAGATTGTCAACACTGCCCGCAGCTACCTCGGTGTTCCCTACCGTTGGGGCGGTACCTCGGCTGCGGAGGGAATTGACTGCAGCGGATTGACGCTGCTCGCCTACCGTTCCACCGGCGTGGAACTGCCGCGGATTTCCCGGGAACAGTATGCGGCGGGTCGTCCGGTGGATGTGCCGCGCCGTGGGGATTTGGTGTTCTTCACTTCGCCGCGGAGCAGAGATGTGTCCCATGTCGGCGTCTATCTGGGAAATGGCGAATTTATTCATGCTCCCCGCACAGGGAAAAGCGTGCGTATCGACAACATGACCACGGGCGTTTATGCGGCCCGCTATGTCGGCGCCCGCAGTTACCTGTGAGATTCCTTTTCCAGGAGGAATTTCTTCATTTCCTTACATTCAGAAACCTTCAATCGTTGCGCGGATCCTTGGGCGGCTTTTGCCCGTCATCGGGGATCCGCGCAGCTTTTCGTTGCTTCCTTTCTTTTCCTTTCTTGCGCTCTCAACCCCCAAGCAGTTTCTGCTTGGCCCTGAAAATCCGCCGCAGTGATTCATCAATGCGTTTTTCGCTCAGTTGCCCCGACCTGGCCGCCTGCAGAACCGTTTCGTAGGCGGGCTGGAATTTTTCCGGCATCAGCACCATGTCGCAGCCGGCCTCCAGAGCCTTCAGCGCAGCTTCGCCCGAAGGGAAATGTTTGGCGATCGCGCCCATGTTGAAAGCATCCGTGATGATGATACCCTGATAGCCAAGTTTGCTGCGCAGGATTTGAATCATCTTTTTTGACAGCGTGGCCGGCAACGTATCCTCCTTCGTTACCTCAATATGGCCCACCATGACGAAATCAATGCCGGAGTTTTTTGCATCCGTGAAGGGCACCAGCTCCGCCTTCAGGAGTTCTTCCAGGGTGCGGCTGGTGGCGACGCTGCCCTTGTGGCTGTCGCCCGTGACGCCGCCGTGACCGGGAAAGTGCTTGTAGCAGGAGAGGATCCCATGAGTATGCAGCCCATTGGCATAGGCACGGGCCAGTTCCGTCACAGATTGCGGATTCCGGCCAAAAGCGCGGTCGCCGATGATGCGGGAGGCCTTGTCGGTGGTGATGACATCCGCATCCGGCGCGAAATCCACGTTGAAGCCCAGATCCTTCA
>JAFZPK010000076.1 GCA_017552515.1 Deltaproteobacteria bacterium
CGGCCGGCGGCACTCCTCCAGCAGATTGACGCGTTCCACGTCAAGACGTGCCAGTAACTCGTCGTAGGGCGCGATAAATTTGACGATGCCTTCCTCTTCCAGAGCGCGGCCCTCCGTTTCCAGCGAAATTCCCAGGTTGTGCAGGGTTTGGAGCAGCTTGTCCGTGTCGTCCGGGGCGATTTTTTCATCCAGTGTGGCCGTCACCCTGCCATGCGCGCGGAAGGCCGCCAGCGTGGCTGGAGGCACAGTGGTGATTGTATCGCGGGCGACCAGCTCCTCCACATACTTGACATCGCTGTAGGCGGGATTTTTTGTGCCGGTACTGGCCCACAGCAGGCGTTGCGGCCGGGCGCCAAGTTTTTGCAGACGGGCAAAACGATCGTTGTTCCGGAAAAGTTCCAGAAACGTTTCGTATGCGCGGCGTGCCGCCAGAATCGCGCAACGGCCGCACAGCGCGCGAGCCTTTTCACCGTGGACGGCAGACAGTTGTTCCAGGCGTGGATCCAGACGGCTGTCAATACGGCTGATGAAGAAGCTGGCCACCGAGGCGCAGCGATCCAGGGGAGCGTTTTGCGCTGCGCGTTTTTCCAGCCCCTCCAGATAGGCTTCGGCGACCTGACGGGCGCGTTGCGGCGAAAAGATCAGCGTGGCGTTGACGTTGATGCCTTCTTCAATCAGCAGGCTCAGTGCCCGGCAGCCTTCGTCGGTGGCGGGCACCTTGATCATGAGGTTGGGACGATCAATCAGTTCCCAAAGTTTGCGCGCCTCTTTCACTGTTGCCTCGTAGTCGTGCGCCAGATGGGGCGACACTTCCAGACTGACATAGCCGTCGCGGCCGGCGCTGCTCTCGTAACAGTCTTTGAGCAGGTCGGCTGTGGCGCGGACATCATCGCGCACCAGACCGAGGTAGATGCCGGACACGTCGGCGCCGCTGCGTACCAGCGCCAGGATGGCTTCATGATAGGCGTCGCTGCCGGTGATGGCTTCCCGGAAAATGGCCGGATTGGAAGTAACGCCGCAGACGCCGTCCTGTTCCAGCTGCCGTTGCAATTCGCCGGAGCGCAACAGTTCGCGGTGCAGATAGTCGAGCCAGACGCTTTGTTCAAAAGATTTCAATGTCTTCAAAGGATTGTCCGTATGCATGGGGCAGACCTCCTGTCGCTTGGAGCGAAATGGTTGATTTTCCCTCATTCTTTGGGAACGTGGCGCCAAGGGTGTTCTTGCGCCGAAAGACGGCTCTTTCCTTGAGCTGTCTCCCTTTTTCAGAGACCGCATGTAACAGAAGCATTATGCGTGTTTCTCCTCAAAGTGTCATTATTATAAACTTCAACTGCGTCCGGCCGCCTAAAGGTTCCGGCATTGTTCCTTGCGGCTGCCCTTAACGGTGTTTCCGTAACCGTTTGGGACAGGACGATTGTTGAAGCATTCCAGATCATCGACGTTGTTGCGGGAGATTTGCAGACCGCCCAGATTCTCTTTGGCCGTTATATCCCCCTTAATCTGGTTGCCGGAGACCATCAGCAGACCGCGATTGCGTTCCAGCTCAATATCGCCCCGGATCTCGTTGTTCATGATACGGGCGCCGCGTCCTTCCCTGAGCTCAATATCGCCCTTGAGGACAGAGTCGGTGATATCCACTCTGACGGCGCCGTTTGCCTCGATATCCCCGTTGATCTGCACTCGGCGTGCCTTGAGACGGGCACCTCTCATGACGGTAATATCGCCGGTGACGGTGGTACCGTTCAGGCCGCATGTGGTGTTGGAGGGCACGAGAACATTTTTGACCACCGAGGTTCCCAGCGCGCTGGTACAGATGGTTTCCTTTGCGGCTGCCTCCGCATTGCCGTTACAAGAACAGCCCATGCCCAGAGAAATCAGCAACAGCAGCAAACGGCGCTTCATCGGTATCCTCCTTGATTCTTTTTGGTTTTGTCTTGTTTTTTTTAAGTATAGTATATGGGAGAAACAAAGGGAAAACGGTTACTCGCAATTTGGGAAGGAATGTGGCATTTCGCTGCTGCTTTCTCCCTTAATATTTAATACACATTAAAGGACTTCTTCGAATGCAATCTTTAACCTCCTCTGAAAGAAATCTTGCAAACGAAACGAGCCATGACAAGGAAACAACGGCGACAGTTTCTGCTGCGGCAAAGGCGGCACCGGCTACGGTTGCAAGCCATGCGAAATACTATGAACTGCTGGATTTTGCCGACCGGCGCGAGGCCGAGTTCGCGGCCCGGGGATTGATTGCTGCGCCGGAAAAGCTGGAGCTGCGGGATGAAGACGGCCGCGTGATCTGGAGTCAGGCGGCCTACGCCTTTCTGAACAAGCACGAAAAGGCTCCGGATACCGTCAATCCCAGTCTGTGGGAGAATACGAAGAACAACCATCTGTATGGGCTGTTCAAGGTGATGGACGGCATCTATCAGGTACGCGGCTACGATATGTCGAACCTGACCCTGGTCGAGGGAAAAACCGGCTGGATTATACTTGACACGCTGATGAGCGTGGAGTGCAGCCGGGCTGCCATGCAGCTGGCGGAGGAGCATCTGGGCAAGCGGCCGGTGAGGGCGGTCATCATCTCTCATTCCCATGTTGACCACTTTGGGGGTATCAGGGGGCTGATGGACGCGGAACAGGCAGCGTCGTTCGGTACTTCCCTGGAAGCCCAGTTGTCGAGCGGGAAAATTCCCATCATCGTGCCGGTGGGGTTCGAGAAACATGCGATCAGCGAAAATGTCTATGCGGGCAGGGCCATGGAGCGCCGGGCAGCCTATCAATATGGCGTGTATCTGAAACCTTCGGAAACAGGCCGGCTTGCCATGGGCATTGGCATGGGACAGTCCGTGGGATGCCCCTCCTACATTTCGCCCAGCTTTGAAATTACCCAAACCGGTGAAACCTACACTATTGATGGCGTCACCATGGAGTTTCAGCTTACGCCCGGCACCGAGGCGCCCGCAGAAATGAACACCTGGTTTCCCGGGAAGAAAGCGCTCTGGGTTGCGGAAAACTGCACCGCGACCCTGCATAATCTCTACACGCTGCGCGGAGCCGAAGTGCGTGATGGAGCGGCTTGGGCGAAATACATCCTGGAGGCGGTCGTGCGTTATGGCGGCGAGGTGGAATTGACCTTCCAGTCCCACAACTGGCCGCACTGGGGTAATGCCGTGGTGAACGACTACCTCGTCGAAACCGCGGCGGTGTACAAGTTCATCAACGATCAGACGCTTACCTACATCAATCAGGGGTACACGGAAAATGAAATTGCCTACAGGATCCGGTTGCCCCGGGCTCTGGCCAGAAACTGGCACAGCCGTCAGTACTACGGTACCGTGGCCCATGACGCCAAGGCGGTGTACCAGAAGTTCATGGGATGGTATGACGCGAACCCCGTGCATCTGCATGCTCTGCCTCCCGAGGAAAGTGCGCGAAAATGGATGGCGTATATGGGCTTGGGCAGCGTGGAGGCCGTGCTGCGGCAGGCCCGGGCCGACTTCGACGCGGGCGAGTTCCAGTGGGTGGCGGAGGTGACCAACACCATCGTCTTTGCCGATCCGGAAAACCGTGAGGCGCGGCTGCTCTGCGCCGACGCTCTGGAACAGCTTGGCTATCAGGCGGAGTCCGGCACCTGGCGCAACGCCTACCTGACTGGAGCGCTGGAGCTGCGGCAGGGTAATGCCGTGCGCGCGGGGCAAACAAACATCTCGGGTGGGGTCGTGGATATGCAACAAAACATGACCGCGGGCAACATCCTGGATTTTCTGGCCATTTTGCTGGACAAGGCGGCTTTGGCCGAGCGAGATTTCACTCTCAACTTCAATTTGGTGGACACGGGAGAACGCTTTGCGCTGCGTTTCAAAAATGGTGCGGTTCTGCCCTATATGGGCATTACGGCTCCAGATGCCGGGCTTTCTGTCACCACCAAAAAAGATGCCCTGTTTTTGCTGATTGATGGGCAGTTCGAAACCTTCGCCAGCGTGGCAAAGCTGGAAGGCGATGTGGAACTGCTCAAATTTGTGGTGTCCTCCTGTAACCAGTTTGATCCGGTGCAAAGTCAGGATTTCAACATTGTGGAACCATGAACATCAAGCTGTAGTAAATTTTATCAATATTGTCGGATATCTGGGCTGCTGAAAATTCTTTGTTCAAAAAATGAAAAATTTTTTGAACAAGATTGTTGACAAGCGGGGGGGCGTTCCGGTATAACGCCCCTCGCCGTCGGGAGACGGGAAGAAAAATTTCGGTTTTTAAGAAAATCGAAATTTTTTTATTGACGAAAATGGGGCGTTTGTGAAATAATCCCAATTCGTCGCCGTTTCCGGCGAAGAGATGAAGGCGGTCTTTGAAAACTAAACAGCAAGTATCAAACAGCTTGTGCCAAGGGTCTTTAAGTTAAGAAACTTCAGTTAAGAAAGATATACAAACTGGAGAGTTTGATCCTGGCTCAGAACGAACGCTGGC
>JAFZPK010000077.1 GCA_017552515.1 Deltaproteobacteria bacterium
GTCCATCCGGCTGCGGTTCTTCAGAAACCGCGCCGGTGGGGGACGGATCTGCTGGAGGAAGCTCCGCCGGTTCCTGACTGGGAGATGGGGAAGCCGAGGGGGAATCCGTATCGGGATAAAGCCCCAGCGAGATGAAGAGATCGCGGTTGAAATCAAAAGCTTTCTTCCCCAGCTCAATCAGCGGAGGAGCCAGTTCCGATTTTTCAAGAATCGGCTGCAGGAAGCGCGGCGTACCGGCAATGCCGGTTACAACAAACAACGCAATCGCCACCAGCACCACGCCTTCACCTACGCCAAACAAGCCTCCCGCCAGGTGGTTGACCTCTCCCAGAAACAGCTGTTTGACAACCTTGGAAAGCAATACCCCCACGAGGCCAAACAGCATGACCGTCACCAAAAAGATCACCAGAAAGGCGCTTATGGAACTGACGACCTGAGGCACACCAAATATCTCCCTCAGCATTTTTCCCAGCTGGGGGTAGAAATTGTTCGCCAGTACCGCACCCAAAAGCAGTCCGATCAAAGAGCAGATCTCCCGCAACAGGCCGCGCCACATTCCGCGAATCAAAAAGATGATCCACACCACGATGATGGCAATATCCAGGAAGTTCAAATTGCTCAAAAAATTCAAATTCAGGTTCATGACGTTTTCCTCCCACTGTTTTTCCCTGCCGCGCGGGAACGTTTTTCCTCAAGGCCCGATGTCCCGAACCGCCGCCGCAGCTCCGCCCAGATTTCGTCTGGCGAAATGTCATAGTAACCAAGTAGAACCAGCACATGAAAAAAGAGATCCGCCACTTCGTGGACCATCTCCGCCCGCACACCGCCTTTGCCGGCGATCGCGGTTTCCGTCGCCTCCTCGCCAATTTTCGCCAGAATTTTGTCCAGTCCCCGGCTCAGGAGCAAAGCCACGTAGGATTCCTCCGGAGATGCATTCTTGCGTTGCTGGATCACCGCATAGATCTCTTGCAGAATCGCCTCATCCGCCATCACAGCCGCACCTCGATCCCGCGCTCGCGCAGATAGGCCTTGCATTCGCCGATAGTATATTCACCAAAATGGAAGATGCTGGCCGCCAGCGCCGCATCCGCCTGCGCCTCATCCAGTCCCTGACGAATATGCTCCAGCGTGCCCACACCGCCGGAGGCAATGACCGGGACGGCAACCGCCTGGCCAACCGCCCGCGTCAGCTCGATATCGTATCCATCGCGGGTGCCATCGCGATCCATGGAGGTCAAAAGAATTTCTCCGGCACCGTTTTCGGCCACGCGCCGCACCCACTCCAACGCATCCAGTCCGGTGGGAATACGCCCTCCATGCGTATACACCTCCCAGCGCAGCGGCTGACTGCCGGGTACACGGCGGGCATCGACGGCAACCACGACGCACTGCGAACCGAAGCGCTCCGCCGCAGCGCGGATGAGCTCCGGATGCTGCACCGCGGCAGTATTGATGGAAACCTTGTCGGCGCCGGCATTCAACAGATGGCGGATATCATCCAATCCGCGTATGCCGCCCCCCACGGTGAGCGGCATAAAAACCCGTTCGGCGGTTCTCCTCACCACATCCAGCAGAATGCCGCGCCGCTCGCTGGATGCGGTAATGTCCAAAAAGACCAGCTCGTCCGCGCCCTGGGCGTCATAATTTTCCGCCGCCTCCACCGGATCGCCCGCATCACGCAGCCCCACGAAGTTAACACCCTTCACGACCCGGCCGTCACGCACATCCAGACAGGGAATAATTCGTTTGGTTACCATCAGGCCCGCCCCTTGACCAGTTTCACCGCTTCCGACAAACGCACCGCGCCGGAATAGAGCGCCTTGCCGACTACCACGCCGGTCACGCCCGCAGGTTCCAGAGCCATCAGACGCCGGATATCCTCCAGGGAGGAGACGCCGCCGGAAGCAATCACCGGAATGGAAACCGACTCGGCCAATTCGCGGATAGCCTCGAAATTGGGTCCCATCAACATGCCGTCACGAGCGATATCCGTATAGATGAGCGCGGTCACACCATGCCCTTCCAGACGCTTGGCCAGTTCGGTTGCGCGGGTGGTCGTGACGTCCTGCCAGCCATGAATGGCGACAAACCCGTCGCGGGCATCAATACCCACCACAATTTTACCGGGAAAGATCTTGCAGGCCCGTTCCGCCAGCTTGGGATTTTTCTGCACCGCAGAGCCAAGCACCACCCGTTCCACGCCCAGCTGCAGGTAACTGTCGATGGTAGCCAGATCCCGGATACCGCCGCCAACTTCGGTGGGAATGTCAACCGCATCGACAATGGCGCGGATCGCCGCCCGGTTGCGGGGCGATCCGGCAAACGCGCCGTCCAGATCCACAATATGCAGCAGCTCGCCGCCTTCGTCGCGCCAGGTGCGGGCCTGATCGGCCGGATCGTCGTTGTACATCGTGTCCCGCTCCATTTGCCCCTGCTCAAGCCGGACGCAGTTTCCCTCTTTCAGATCAATTGCCGGAATAATAATCATGGATGCCTCTTTTCAGTGGTTCGGTTTTTCATCTTCATCAGATTCGTTCCCCAACCATCCCGTCAAATTGCACTGCAAAAAACACAGCTTTCCGCCGGGGCAGCCCAGGCCGCCCCGCACAAGAAGTTTCTCTCCCAGTTTACATTCTACATCCTGCCAAAATTCTCGAGGATCTTCAGCCCCACCCGCTGGCTCTTCTCCGGATGAAACTGACAGGCCACCACATTGTCACTGCAGACACTGGAGCAAAAAACCAGGCCATGCTCGGTGGTGGCGGCCGTTACTCGCTCATCGCCGGGAACCACGTAATAGGAGTGATCAAAATAGACGAAAGCGCCCTCCTCAACTCCCTCAAACAGCGGCGAAGCGCCGTGCAGATGCAGCCGGTTCCAGCCCATATGCGGCACCTTCACAGGCCGGCCGTCCCGTTCGCGCGCATCGTGGGGAAAGCGGACCACCCTGCCCCGCAAAACGCCCAGGCCTGGCCAACGCCCAAACTCCTCGCTTTCCTCGAACAGCAGCTGCATTCCCAGACAGATGCCCAGAAAGGGACGTCCCGCCCTGATATGCTCCAGCACGGGTTCAACAAAACCACCAGCCTCCAGATTGCGCAGACAATCATGAAACGCGCCCACGCCCGGCAGTACCAGACGATCCGCGCGGCGTACCATTTCCGGATCCGCGGAAACCCGAGCCTCAAGTCCGACCCGCTCCAGTGCCTTCTGAACACTGCGCAGGTTGCCCATTCCATAATCAACGACAATAACCATAGATTCCTACAACTGTCCCTTGGTGGACGGCGCGCCCACGACCCGGGGATCCAGACTGGTCGCCTCGTCCAAAGCCCGTCCAAAAGCCTTGAATATCGCCTCGACAATATGATGCAGATTCTCTCCGTACAGGACCCGGATATGCAAGGTCACTCCGGCCTGCCGGGCAAAAGCCGTAAAAAACTCCTTGGTCAGTTCCACATCAAAGGTGCCCAGATGCGCCTTGGGCAGATCCGCCGTAAAAACCAGACAGGAACGCCCGGAAAAATCGACGACAACGCTCACCAGCGCTTCATCCATGGGAAGAAGGCGATCCCCGTAGCGCCTAATCCCTTCCTTGTTGCCAAGTGCCCGGCGAAAAGCCTCGCCCAGCGCGATACCGGTATCCTCAACGGTATGATGCGCGTCCACTTCCACATCGCCCGTCGCCTCCAGATGCAGATCGAACAGGCCATGGCAGGCCAACTGGGCCAGCATATGATTGAAAAAGGGAACCGGAGTCCGAATGTCCGTCTTGCCGGAACCATCCAGTTCCAGTTCCAGGAAAATGCTCGTTTCCGCAGTCTGCCGCTCGACGCAAGCCGTACGGGCCATAGGTCATCCTTTCCCGCTGTCAACCAGAACTTTCAGAAATTTTAAGGCGGGGCCTCAGTTCCTCCCCGCCTCTACAAGAAAATGTCAATGTCCCTTGCAGGAGCAATGCGCGTGCGCGTCCTTGCGGCGCAGGGAAACCGAACGGGCATGCGCCTGCAAACCTTCGGCCGTGGCCAGCCGGATGACATCGTCCGCCAACGCATCCAGACCGGCGCAGCTGATGTTGATGATGCTGGAATGCTTGACGTAGTCCTCCACCGACAACGGTGAATGGAAACGCGCGGTGCCGCCCGTGGGCAGCGTATGGTTGGGGCCGGCCAGATAGTCTCCCATCGCCTCCGGCGTGTAGTGCCCCATGAAAATGGCACCGGCATGGCGGATATGGGGCAACAGCTCGAAGGGGTGATCCACCGCCAGTTCCAGATGCTCAGGAGCGATGCGGTTGCTGAAATCCACCGCTTCCTCCATGTCGCTTGCAATGATAATTGCGGAATAGCTGCCCAAAGCCTTTCCGGCGATGGCTGCGCGCGACAGTTGCGGCAGCTGTTTTTCCAGCTCTCCGGCCACCTGCTTGGCCATCTGGGCCGAAGTGGTCACCAGCACCGCCGACGCCCGCTCGTCATGTTCGGCCTGCGACAGCAGATCGGCGGCAAGATGCTCCGGATTGCCGCTTCCGTCGTTGATAATCAGGATTTCGCTGGGACCGGCGATCATGTCGATACCACACTGCCCAAACACCTGCCCCTTGGCGACTGCGACGTAGATATTGCCGGGACCAACAATCTTGTCCACGCGGGGCACCGTCTGCGTGCCATAGGCCATGGCGGCAATCGCCTGGGCGCCGCCCATCTTGAAGATACGCCCCACGCCGCAGATATCGGCGGCAACCAGCACGTGCGGATTGATTTCGCCATGCGGCATGGGGACCGCCATGACGATATCTTCCACGCCGGCGACCTGGGCCGGAATGGCGCACATAATAACAGAGGAGGGATAGGCCGCCTTGCCGCCCGGTACGTACAATCCAACCCGATCCAGCGGAGTAACCTTGGAGCCGAGCAACACATCCGGATCATCCGTGGAAATCCAGGTCTCGGTTTTCTGCTTCTCATGAAAATCAAAGACCCGTTCCGCCGCCAGTTCCAGACTTTCCTTTTCCTCGTCCGACACCTTCTTGTAGGCCTCTTCGATCTCCGCATCCGAAACTTCCAGTGTTTCCGGCGTCAGGTCCAGATGATCGAACTTTTTGGTCAGCTCAAGCAGCGCCTCGTCACCGCGCTTGCGCACCGAATCGATAATCTCCCGCACCGTGCCGGCAACTTCTTCCTGGGCAAAAGCCCCGCGATTTACGATCCTCTCCAGCGATTCCTCAAACCGGGAGTCATCAAAACGCAAGGTTTGAATTACAGCCATCCTTTTCCTCCTTGATCCAGATTCCCTTCCCTTTTGGGAAAAAGGGGACAGAGTATACACTATAATCAGAACAAATCCGATAATATGATGTTTTTATTCATATGTTTTTGTCGCTGGCAGGCGCTTGCCGTATCGCCAAAGGGAACTCACCCCAAAATAACCGGCGACTCTCTGCATTTTCCAGCATACCCAATCCAGAAGAAAAGCACCAAATAAAAAAAGGCGGTCATCCATCAGGACAACCGCCATCACTCCCAGGCGACTACTCCGCGACCCGTATGATGTCCGCCCCCAGGGCGCGCAGCTTTTCTTCCAGGCGCTCGTATCCCCGATCCAGATGGTAAATGCGCTTGACTTCGGTGGTCCCTTCAGCCGCCAGTCCGCACAGAACCAGCGAGGCGCTGGCACGCAGATCCGTGGCCATGACCGGCGCGCCGTACAGCTTTTTCACGCCCTTCACGATGGCACTCTTGCCGTCGATCGTAATGTCGGCACCCAGACGCTGCATCTCGCACACGTGCATGAAACGGTTCTCAAATACGTTCTCGGTAATGACGCTGGCACCATTCGCAAGCGTCATCAGCGCCATGAACTGCGCCTGCATATCGGTCGGAAAACCGGGATAGGGACTGGTCTGCACATTGGTTGGCAAAATGACGCCGGCGCCCCGCACCCGGGTCAGGCCGTTCTCCTGGCTGATGTCCGCGCCCGCCTCGCGCAATTTGGCGCTCAGAGCCTCCAGATGCTCGGGCACCATGCCCTCCAGCAGCACATCGCCCCGGGTCATGGCCGCCGCCACCATCAGCGTGCCGGCCTCAATGCGATCCGGCATGATACGGTAATTCAGCGTGCCCAGTTCCGGAACGCCCTCCACCCGGATGGTGCCGGTGCCGGCGCCTTCGATCCGGGCGCCCATGCTCTTGAGCGCCTCCGCCAGATCCACGATCTCCGGCTCGCAGGCGGCATTTTCCAGCACGGTCTCGCCCTTGGCCAGAGTGGCCGCCATCAGCAGATTCTCCGTACCGCCCACCGTCGGCAGATCCAGGTGAATGCGCGTGCCCACCAGCTGTTGAGCCTTGGCGTTGAGGTATCCCTCTTCCAGATCGATTTCGGCGCCCATTGCTTTCAGCCCCTTGGTATGCAGATCGATGGGCCGGGCGCCGATGGCGCACCCGCCCGGAAGAGAGACCCGGGCGCGTCCAAAACGCGCCAGCAGGGGACCCAGCACCAGTACCGACGCACGCATGGTGCGCACCACATCGTAGGGCGCCTCAAAGTTGTCAATGTTGCTGGCATCCGCCTCCAGGAGATCTCCTTCCCGGGTGATACGCACACCCAGGGCGCTCAGCAGCTTCTCCACCGTATCGATGTCACGCAGGCGGGGCACATTGGAAAAACGGTGTTTTCCCGGCGCCAGCAGCGCCGCGCAGATAAGCGGCAGAGCCGCGTTCTTGGCACCGCTGACATGCACCGTGCCACGCAATTCCTGTCCTCCATGAATAACGATTTTGTCCACAGCTTCTCATCCTTCTCTTGTGGGAAAAGGCCCTTGTGCCTCATGCTTTTTTTTGCAGGAAAACAATGGCCAGTATACACGTGAATGTGAAAAAAACCGAAACCGGAAACGAAAGGGGCTTCTTCCGGCCTCCAACGGCCGTCAGGGCTTGCGCCCGCCCACTACCCGGGGAATGCCGGCATAGTCACGCCGCTGGAAGGTCTGGAAAAAACCGGCTTCCCCAAAGAGCCGCTCTACCGCATCCGCCTGTCCCTGCCCCACCTCCACCAGGAGCCAGCCACCGGATTTCAGTGCACAGGGCGCGTTCCGAATGATGACGCGCAGGGCATCCAGACCGTCGGGGCCACCGGCAAGCGCAAGATGCGGTTCGTGATCCCGCACCTCCGGCATCAGCTGCGCCATGTCGCCATCCGCCACATAGGGCGGATTGGAAACCACCAGATCAAAATCATGTCCTTGAGCCAGCACCTGCGCAAAATCCTGCAGCGCAAAAGTTATCCGTTCCTCCACCCCATTGCTTCGGGCATTGGCCCGGGCGAGTTCCAGAGCCTGCGCGCTGACATCACAGGCGCTGACCTGCGCCCTGGGCAGTTCGTGCGCAAGGGCTATCGCCACAATGCCGCTTCCGGTGCCCAGATCCAGAATGCGGCAGGCCTCTTCACCCCTTTTGAGCGCCTCCTCAACCAGAACTTCCGTATCCGGACGGGGAATCAGCACCGCAGGCGTCACCGCGAAAGGCAGCGACCAGAATTCCGTTTCCCCCAGAATATACTGGAGCGGTTCGCGTGTTGCCCGCCGCGCCACCAGCTCCCGGATCCGGCCCAGTTCCTCCTCCACCAGGGGACGATCGTAGTTGAGGTAAAGGCCCACCCTGTCCAGATGCAGCACCGCTCCCATCAGCAATTCCGTATCGAGCCGCGGGCTGTCGATGCCACACCGTTCAAAGTAGCCGGTCGTCCACCGCAACACGTCGAGCACGGTCCAAACTTTTCCCATGACTTCAGGCTTCCTGCCGGGCGAGCGCCTCTGCCTGATAGTGGGTGATCAGCGCATCCAGAATTTCGTCCAGATCGCCGTTCATGACGCTTTCCAGCCGGTAAAGGGTCAGGTTGATGCGGTGATCGGTCACGCGTCCCTGAGGAAAGTTGTAGGTACGGATGCGCTCGCTCCGGTCGCCGCTGCCCACCTGGCTCTTGCGATCGGCGGCGGTCCGGGCCTGCTGCTGCGCCGTCAGGGCGTCCAGCAGACGGGCACGCAGAACCTTCATGGCCCGTGCCTTGTTCTTGTGCTGGGATTTTTCATCCTGGCAGGAGACCACCACGCCGGTGGGCAGATGCGTGATCCGCACCGCCGACTCCGTCTTGTTGACATGCTGGCCGCCCGAACCGGAAGCACGGAAAACATCAATGCGCAGATCGCCCGGATCAATCTCCAGATCCACCTCTTCGGCTTCCGGCAGCACCGCCACCGTGCAGGCGGAAGTGTGAATGCGCCCCTGCGCCTCCGTCACCGGCACCCGCTGCACCCGGTGGGTACCACTTTCATACTTGAGCCGGGAATACACCCTCTGCCCGCGGATCTGCATCACCACTTCCTTGAAACCGCCGGCATCCGCTTCGGAAAAGCTTTCGGTCGTCACCTGCCAGGCGTGCCGTTCCGCATAGTGCTGGTACATCCGGAACAGATCGTAGGCGAACAGTGCGGCTTCCTCGCCGCCGGTTCCGGCACGGATCTCCAGAAAGATGTTCTTTTCGTCGTTGGGATCCCGCGGCAGCAGCAGTACCCGCAACTGCTGCTCCAGATCGGTGCGGCGTGCCTCCAGTTCCGGCATCTCAATGTGCGCCATCGCCTTCATCTCGGGGTCGCCATCCTGCAACAGTTCCCGGACGCCTTCGATATCGGCGCAGGTCTTCTTGTAGAGGCCGTAGGCCTCCACCACCGCGCTCAAATCCGCATGTTCCCGCGTCAGGGCCAGAAAGCGTTCGCGATCGGCGAGCACCTCGCCCGACGCCAGCAGGCCCTCCACTTCCCGGAAACGCTCCACTACTTCCTCAAGTTTCTGGAACATCTTTCAAACCTTTTCCCGCTTTTTCAAGGAATGGTTCCGGCGGCAAAGGCCGCCCGCACATCTTTCATTCGCCCGCAGCCTCGTTCGCCCTCCGGACAGGAGCCGGAAAGGCAGGCGGGCCCGACACCGGCAAAGAGCAGGGGCGTCTTCTCCTGCACCAGAGCCAGCATCTTCCCGGCCAGCTCCCGGATTTCCCATTGGGCGCGCAAACAGCAGCGCAGCGTGAAAAAATGCCGCAGTTCGCGGGCGTTCATCGTGACCACCAGAGAGGTTTGCACCGCATTCGGCAGCACAAAACGCGCATCTTCGGACGCAATGCCCATGGCCAGCAGCTCCGCATACGCCGCGCGCGCCTCTTCCATCAGGCTTTCGAAGCGCCGCAGCGCCTCCCCGTGGGCGGCAATGGAGGGCGGAATCACGGCCTCAAAGCCCGAGGCATTCACATAGCGCTGGCTCTGCTGGGAAAAGGAAGCGATGCGATGCCGCACCAGCTGATGGGAACAGGCGCGGCTGATCCCGGAAACGCCGAAGGTGAAGGAGGCATGCTCCAGAACCGACAGATGCCCCGCCGCCAGAACTTTCCGCAAAAGCGCAGACTTGCGCTCTTCGGGCCAGGTAAGCAGCTCCTCGAAAGACGAAGACGAATAGCACAGCCTGGCCGCGGCCACGACCAGATTTTCCGCTTCGGGAGTTGAAGCCAGCAGCCGCACATCCATACATCACTCCTTGACACAAAACAGGGGAGACACCTTCAGATGGGCGATCTCCCCTGCCATTTTCCTGTTTTTGTTTCCGCGCAGCCTCCCCAAAGGGTCATGCCGGCTGTTTCTGCCCATATTTCTTGCGGAAGCGCTCAATGCGGCCAGCCGTATCGATCAGTTTCTGTTTGCCGGTAAAATAGGGATGGCACTGCGAGCAAATTTCCGTAGTGATTTCCTTCGGATGGGTGGAACGGGTGGTAAAGGTGTTGCCACAGTGGCATCTGACCGTCACTTCCTCATACTTGGGATGAATACCTTTTTTCATGTCTTTGCATCCTTTGCTCAAACTTGGTTTTGATTATGAAATATCCCGCCACTAACGGGAGTTTGTTACACTAGCACCTGAACTTTCAGGCTGCAAGAACTTTTACCACTGCTGGGCCATGATCCGGCCTACTGGTTCATGGTGTCCAGAAATTCCTGGTTGCTGCTGGTGTCGGCAAGTTTCTCCAGCAGAAACTCCATGGCGTCCACCACATTCATCGTGGCAAGCACCTTGCGCAGCAGCCAGATGCGCTGCAGGCTGTTGTGATCGATCAGCAGTTCCTCACGCCGGGTGCCCGACTTGTTGATATCGATGGCGGGGAAAACTCTCCGGTCCACCAGCTTGCGGTCCAGATGAACCTCCATGTTGCCGGTACCCTTAAACTCCTCGAAGATCACCTCGTCCATCTTGCTGCCGGTATCAACCAGTGCGGTGGCGATGATCGTCAGCGAACCGCCTTCCTCAATATTGCGGGCTGCGCCGAAGAAGCGTTTGGGCTTGTGCAGCGCATTGGCGTCAAGACCACCGGAAAGCAGTTTGCCGCTGGGCGGGATCAGCGTGTTGTAGGCCCGGGCCAGACGGGTTATGGAATCCAGCAGAATAACCACGTCCCTCCTGTGCTCCACCAGCCGCTTGGCCTTTTCTATTACCATCTCCGCCACCTGCACATGGCGGGAAGGCGGCTCGTCAAACGTGGAGGAGATGACCTCCCCACGTACCGAACGCTGCATGTCGGTCACCTCTTCCGGACGCTCGTCGATGAGCAGCACGATCAGATACATCTCGGGATGGTTGGCGGTAATGGAGTTGGCGATATTCTGCAGCAGCATGGTCTTGCCGGTCCGCGGCTGCGCCACGATGAGCGCGCGCTGGCCCTTGCCCACCGGACTTGAAAGATCCATGACCCTCATCGGCAGGTTTTCGGCCGAGGTCTCCAGCACGATCCGCTCCTGGGGATAGAGCGGCGTCAGGTTGTCAAACAATGTCTTGTCACGGGCCACCGCGGGATTTTCATAGTTGACCGCTTCCACCTTGAGCAGGGCAAAGTAACGCTCCCCTTCCTTGGGCGGGCGGATCTGGCCGGAAATGGTGTCGCCGGTGCGCAGATTGAAACGCCGGATTTGCGAGGGGGAAACATAGATGTCGTCCGGTCCCGGCAGGTAGTTGGAGTCTGGAGCGCGCAAGAAACCGAAGCCATCGGGAAGGATCTCCAGCACACCTTCGCCGCTGATGGCGCTGCCGCTGCTCTTTTCGACAGTGCTGTTCAGAATGGCGAAAATCAGGTCCTGCTTGCGCAGGCTGGAAACGCCCTCCAGGCCCAGGTCGCGGGCAATGGCCGTGAGTTCGGCAACTTTTTTCTTTTTGAGTTCCTTGACATCCATATCCATAGGTACGCTTGCTCCTTGCCAGGGCCCCTCATCGAAAAAGCATGGACAGGCAGACAGACCCGTCCCGGGGCCGGTTTCTTAACACAGCTCATCCCCCAAGCCTCAAGGGCTGGCGGCCCTGAATACCGCACGGCGACGCTCCCGCACGGTTCATGGCCGGCAGACATCCGGCATTGCTCTCTTTGTCGGGGAAAACGAAATCATCAATGAAAAGAAGAAAAGGTTCAAAAGGTTCAACAGATTCTATACGGCCAACGGGGATTCCCGGCAAATCGCCGGGAAATCCCGTTTCAAAAGACCAAAAACAACCTCTATAAAACGAAATAAAAGGGATGGAAAACCGGTTGATTGGGCAAGTTTTGTACATCCTTTGCCAGGCCTTGTCAATGGGAGGCCGGCGCGTAATGCACGAAAAACCGCCTTACCAGCCCAGTTTCATATGATCCGCCACATCGTCAAGCAGTTTTTCATAAACTTCCGGGATAACGCTCGCGTTCAGCAGGGAGGTTGAAGTCTTTTGGAGGATGCGCTTCACACCGTCCAGCGAGACGAACTTCAGGCGGACATCATTGGTCTTGTTGTAATGCGCCTCGTCAAAATCGGGATACTGCAGTTCCAGGAAGGGATCTTTGGGCGAGCTGTTGTACTCCCACAGCATCTTGCCATCCCTGGAAACAACAGCGGCACTCGCCAGAATCACGTTGTATTCGGTCGACAGATAGCCCAGCCGGGTCCGATCCCAGTGGGTCATGGGAACCTGCGCGCCGCCCAGGGCCACGATCAGAAGGCTGTCCACCGCATTTCTCTGGCACACTTCCCCGACAGCAGCCGCGTTGAACTGATAACCGCGGTAGAAATCATTTTTCTGGACCGCCGGAGTACTGCCGCTCACCAACGCGGAAAAAAGCTCCGCCGGATCGCCCGCGACCTGCCGCACATCGAAATAGTCTTCCTTCTTTTTCAGTTTCTGAATCAGATAGGCATGTTTTTCCCGATTGTTTTCCCGCAGGATTTGGATCACTGCCGAGCGTTCCGGATGCAGAATAGTGGAATTGGTGTCCACCAGCAGGGGCACCACCCCCAAAGTCCGGACCTTCGACCGGTATTCGGTGGTCGAAACCAGATACTCCTTGCTTACACAGCCCGCCAGCACTGCCATCACCAGCGCCAGCATGCCCACACACATCCACTGTCGTTTCATCGCCCACCTCAAAAACATGTTGGAGTTTACAAAAACGATCCCGGCGCCTTCCCTGGAGAACGCCCCGTCATTCAGGCACCGGCCAAATGGCAAAACAGCATAGCACAAGCATTCAAAAATCCGCAACAATGCGGATTTGACAAAAAAAAGCGTTTCCGCTAGGTTGTTCCCCGTTTGTTCGTCAAACGCTGCTTCTTTATCGCGAGTGGTGGAGGGACAGGCCCTGTGAGACCACAGCAACCGGCGTCGCCAATGCGACGCGCAGAGGTGCTAACTCCTGCCCGCCTCAAGGCAAACCGCCTTGCGCGGGAAAGATGAAGAGCCGCGTTCGGTCCGGCCCAGAGGCCGGAATCCGCACCCGGCCCTTTTTTCCAAAAAGGGCTTTTGTTTTTTGCAAGGAGTGCCATGCCGGAGAAAGCTTCCCCATCCTCCGTGGGACTGGTCACCACGGAAAGCGTCACCTTTGATACCGAGCTGCGGCTGGAAAGCGGCCGTCTCCTGCGGCCGGTCACCCTGGCCTTCGAAAGCTACGGGCATCTCAACAACGACCGCTCCAACGCCATTCTGGTGACGCACGCCTGGACCGGCGACGCCCACGCCGCCGGACGCCACAGCGAGGACGAGCGCAAACCCGGCTGGTGGGACAACATGATCGGCCCCGGCAAGCCGCTGGATACCGACCGTTACTTTGTGGTGTGCAGCAACGTGCTTGGCTCGTGCAAGGGCTCCACCGGCCCGACCAGCATCAACCCGGCTACCGGCTCGCCCTACGCGCTCTCCTTCCCGGTGGTGATGATCCAGGATATGGTGCGCGCGCAGAAGCTGCTGATCGACTATCTGAACATCCCGTCCCTGCTCAGCGTTATCGGCGGCAGCATGGGCGCAATGCAGGCACTCTCCTGGGCGATACTTTACCCGGAAACGCCCCGCTCCATCGTGCCCATCGCCGGCACCGGACGGGCCGCGCCCATGGCCATCGCCCTCAACGGGCTGGCCCGGCAGGCGCTCTACAACGATCCGCTCTGGAAAAAGGGCAACTACAAGCCGGACGCCCCGCCGGAAAGCGGCCTGGCGCTGGCCCGGGCGGTCGGCCATATTTCCTTTCTCTCCGCCGCCTCCATGAAGATCAAGTTCGGCCGGCGTTTTTCCGCCCGCGACGGACTTTTCGACTTTTTCGGCAAATTCGAGGTGGAGCGCTATCTCGACTACAACGGCAACAACTTCGTGCGGCGCTTCGACGCCAACTCGTTCCTCTACCTGGCCAAGGCGCTTGATCTCTTTGACGCCGCCTGGGGCTTCGACAGCCTGGAAGCGGCGCTTGAGCACATCGCCTGTCCCTCGCTGTGGTTCGCCTTCAGTTCCGACTGGCTCTATCCTCCGGAGGATACCGAACTGCTGATCGATACGCTGCGCAAGCTGGGCAAGAACGTGGAGTACCACCGGATTGTCTCCGACTACGGGCACGATTCCTTCCTGGTCGAGCCGGAAAAATTCACGCCGCTGCTGGTGGACTTCTTGCGGCGAATCGACGAATCCTCCGATGCGCAGCGGCCCCTATAACCTCTTTTCCGAGCATCTCAAGCAGCGTTTTGGGCAGCGGGTCCACAAGATCTCCGTGGACGCCGGCTTTTCCTGCCCCAACCGCGGCGGATCCCGGAACAATCCGGGCTGCATCTTCTGCGGCGGCGAAGGGTCGGGTGCAACCGGCATCGCGCGCGGCGCCTCCATCCGCGCCCAGCTGGAAGACGGACGGGAGGTGATGATCCGCAAGTACAAGGCAAAACGTTTCCTGGCCTACTTCCAGAGCTACACCAACACCTTCGCGCCGCCCGAAACGCTGGCCGCCTGTTTCGACGAGGCGCTGGCGGTGCCGGACGTCATCGGGCTGGCAGTCGCCACCCGCCCCGACTGTCTCGGGGAAGCAACATTCGATCTGCTGGAACGCTGCCACCACCGCACCTACTTCTGGCTGGAACTCGGTTTGCAAAGCATCCATGACCGCACCCTGCGCCTCATCCGGCGCGGCCACGACTACGCGGCCTTCCTGCGCGCCTTTCATGCGGCCAAAGCGCGGGGCTTAAGGGTCTGCGTCCATGTCATTCTGGGACTGCCCGGCGAGGGCCGCGAGGAGATGCTTGCCACCGCCGCGGAGATGGCGCGCCTTCAGGTGGACGGCATCAAGATCCATCTGCTGCACGTACTGGAGGGAACGGAACTGGCACGGATGTACCGCACGGGTGAGGTGCGCATCCTGGAACGCGACGAGTATATCCGGCTGGCCGTGGACTTCGTGGAGCGCCTGCATCCCGCGACGCTCATCCAGCGGCTCACCGGCGACGGCCCGCGCGAGCTGCTGCTGGCCCCGCGCTGGTCGCTGGACAAGTGGGAGATCCTCAACGCCATCAACGAGACCTTCCGGCGGCGCGGATCGTATCAGGGGCAGCTTTGCGGTTTCTGAAGTTTTATCTTGTGTTTTCCTTTAGGGAAACGATGATTTAATCAGGGTTATAGATATCCTCGTCTTATCCAGAAATTGAGGGCTGTTCAGGTTGAAAACTGAATTTTCACTACCCACTTGAAACAGCGAGGAAGCAGATTTATCCTCAACTGTCCTGCATGGCAAGGCGTTCATCCCCCAACCGCGCGATATCATTCGCCATCGACTTCGCCTGCCCGTACGCCTGAACCACATCCTCCGAGGCGTCCGTTAAACTCCTCTCAATGAAATCTTCCGGTGATTCCGCCTGCCAAGCTGTCCCAACCATGCGTCGCAGCACGTCGGTATCTGCGATGTGCCACAGCCACAATAAAACATCCAACGGCGCAACACTGAAACGGGTCTCCAAGGCATCCTTTACCAAAAAACGGCCCATTTCCACCCTGCCCTGGGCTGCGCCGATTTTACTGGCCTTTTCCAAAGCCTCCTTCAGGGTTTGGGACATACGTTCATCCATATGTGCTCCTCCGTCTGTTTTCGCGAATCAGTGAGAGGCTCCGTCCGGCAGTAGCGCGATAAAGTCCTCCAAGGATTTGGCCTGCCACGCGGCGGCTCCGGCCAGACGCCGCAACACCTCGGGATCGCTGATGGTCTCCAATCGCGCCATGATCTCATCCGGCGCGGCGCCGAAACGGGCGACCAACGCATCCGCCGTCATACGCCGGGCCATCCGGGCCTCGCCCCGGGCCAAGCCTTGGGTCAGACCCGCCTGAACTCCCTTTTCCACCCATCCATCCACAGTTTGTGCCAACATGGTGTACACTCCCTCCAATTCGTCCATGCCCTGGACTGTCCCGGTGATGTGGTGCCGTTCAAACACCACGCTCCTCAACCAACCGGCGATGATCCGCCGGATATTTCCGTACTTCTTTCTGTCGAAACGCCGCATGGTCTCAAGTACCAGCCCACCCAGCTCCCGCCGGTCACTGATCCGCTCCATCCGGAACACCTGCGCCGCAATGCCCCGACCCACCAGCGCCTCTTCCGGCAGGGCCATTACCTTCACCGGTAGATAGCGTTGCCGGGGATTGAAAGGCATGAGAACTTTGTCCATGGGCGCAAACAGGTCCGCCACATCCTCCGCCACATTCCAGTCGGAAGGGCCGTTGTAGATCACGATGGGCAAAAGCGGCGGAAAACCGTGGGCCTTCACTTCGTTCGTTTTGGACAGGGTCTCCAGCAAAAGTCCGCTGTATGTCAGAATCCGGAGCGCCATGAAGCGATCCGGGCGGCTCTGGAACTCCAGAATGATAGCCACGTAGCAGGGGCGTCCATCCTTGTGCCGTACCCGCCAGACCACATCATCGGCGCGTTTCCTGCGCGTCCGCTCATCCACGTGCTCGGCGGGGAGGCGCTCCAAAGTGGAGAAGTCCAAAGTCGCCACGATCTCCGGCGGCGCGAAGTCTTCGAGCAGTTCCCGCACCATCACCGGATCGCCAAACATAAGCTTGTAATTGGCGTCGTGCTCCTGGGCAGGATTGGTTTGTTGGGGCGCCTTCCAGTCGGGCATGTCCCGTTTCTCCTTGCTGTGCTGATAAGAGGTGATATGCAACTTGGTTTCATTCTACCCGGAAGGCCGGATACGCCGCAAGCTGGATGGGAAAGAGATCTTTCCGGAACGTGGGAAAATCTGTCAAGAACGTGACTTTCCAGCGACGAGACGATATGCTACGCCCCGCTACGCTGAATGTAAAAAGCGCTTTGCATCATTCACCCACACTCTTTGAAAAGGACAAACATCACCATGCAAACCATCGGTCTGATTGGCGGCGGCAACATGGCGGAAGCCATCATCAGGGGCATTATCCGGACAAACGGGCAGAATCCGCCCAGCATCCTGCTTTACGAGCCCAACAAAAACCGCTGCGAGACGCTCGGGCGGGAGTACAGGCTGCGTTTTTGCGAAAATAACGGGGAGCTGGCACAGGAAAGCGAAATCATCCTGCTGGCAGTCAAGCCGCAGGTGGCCCCCACCGTGCTGAAGGAGATCGCGCCGCATGTGGACGGCAAGCAGCTGATTCTCTCCATCATGGCCGGCGTTCCCACCGCAGCCATCGAAAGTTATTTTTCCAGCCCGGTGCGGGTGGTGCGCGCCATGCCCAACACGCCGGCGACCATCGGCGAGGGCGTGACCGCTCTCTGCGCCGGAAGCCATACCGAAAGCGGCGATGTGCGGATCGCTGAAGAGCTGTTTTCCGGCATCGGCACGGTTCTGAGGGTTGAGGAAAAACAGATGGACGCGGTGACCGGCTTGTCCGGATCGGGGCCGGCCTACGTCTACATGCTGATTGAAGCCTTGGCGGACGGCGGCGTGTTCA
>JAFZPK010000078.1 GCA_017552515.1 Deltaproteobacteria bacterium
CCCCGCTGGAGGGGTACACCCTCATCAGATCCAAAAGGCGCCTGCGCCCGATCCCGGGCGTCAGCGCGATCCGCAGCCAGCCCAACGTCTCGTCATCCATTGCCGTTTTGCCTTCGCGCCCTGGTTACTTCTCATTCATCGCCCAGATACTTTCCGGGCAGCAGATAGTTACGCACGTAGTCGGCCACCGCATCCTCCAGCTTCGTAAACGGCGCGGTAAAGTCCGCCGCATGGAGCTTTTCCGTCGCCGCACAGGTGTAGTACTGGTAGCGCGGCCGCAGGCTTTCGGGCATGTCGATGTAGGTGATCCGCTCCGGCAGCTCAAGCGCCGCAAAGAGCGCATGAGCCATATCATTCCAGGAACGCGCCACCCCGCCGCCGATGTTGAAGATTCCCGTGGCCTGCGGATGCTCCATGAAAAAGACCGTCGCGGCGGCGGCATCCTTGACATAGACGAAATCGCGCAGCTGTTCGCCGTCGGCATAATCGGGATGATGCGAGCGGAAAAGCGTCATGCCGCCGGTTTCGCGGATCTGCCCGAAGGCCTTGAGCACCACCGAACGCATATCCTGCTTGTGATGTTCGTTGGGGCCAAACACATTGAAATACTTGAGCCCCGTCACCTTGTTCAAAAGTCCCTGCCGCAGCAGCCAGAGGTCGAAGATCTGTTTGGAATAGCCATAGGCGTTCAGCGGACGCAGCTTCGGCAGCAAGGCCGTGTCATTGTCGAAGAAACCCAGCGTGCCGTCGCCGTAGGTCGCGGCGCTGGAGGCGTAGACAAAACGCGCACCATGTTCCAGCGCGAAGCGGCACAGCAGCTTGGACCACTCGAAGTTGTTCCGTATCAGGTAGGAGGCGTCGCGTTCGGTGGTGGAAGAGCAGGCGCCCAGATGGATGATCGCCTCCAGCGGGCCAGTCTCCAGCGGAAAACGTTTTTGCTCCAGCAAACCGAAAAACGTCTCCTTTTCGAAATAGTCGCGGAAACGAAGCGGCGCCAGATTGCGCCACTTTTCACCGTCGCGCAGATGATCGACCACAACGATGTCGTCGCGTCCCTGGCGGTTGAGCTGCCAGATGACCGCACTGCCAATAAGTCCGGCTCCGCCGGTAACAATGATCATAACTTCATTCCTTTCATCGCCAAAAACTTTGTGTCATTCCCGGCATTATCCTCTACCGCCCGGCGCTCCTCTCCTGTTCCGCACCCCCTTACGCCAAGACTTCGCCCGGGAACCTAGCGGTTCAATGCCCTAGAGAAAGAGCGAGGCGGAAGCCGATGAAATTAGCTGGCGCACCCTTGTCCCGCCGGGCTGACCGGCAGTTCCTGGCATCGCCGCTCCAGCCGCCGCCACGAACCATCTCGTAATTGTCGCTGTAATTGCCATACCAACAATCTTGTACCCACTCCCACACATTCCCGTGCATGTCGTACAGGCCCCAGGCATTCGGTTTTTTCTGCCCCACCGGGTGCGTTCCGCCTCCGGAATTGCCCCTATACCAGGCATAATCCTCCAGCTTGCTCTTGTCATCGCCAAAGCAGTACCGGCCCGTCGAACCCGCCCGGCAGGCGTATTCCCATTCCTCCTCCGTCGGCAGACGATACAGGTTATGACCTTCCTTCGCGTTCAGTGTGCGTATAAACTCCCGCGCATCGTTCCAACTCACTTGCTCCACCGGGCGGTTCGCCCCCTTAAAATAACTCGGGTTGTTGCCAAACAGACCGAACAGTCTTCTCCCCATCACCGCATCCCACTGTGCCTGCGTCACCGGATACTTGCTCAGATAAAAGGGACGCGAAATCGTCACCTGATGACGTGGCTTCTCGTCATCATTAGCATCTCCATCGTCATCAGCGGAACCCATCCAAAAAGTCCCGGTAGGGATTCGCACAAACTCCATACCGATACTGTTCGTCCAAACATTGTCCCTTATTTCCTGCGCTCTTCTTTCCTGCTCTCTTCTCTCCTGTTCTCTTCTTTCTTGTTCCCTTCTTTCTTGTTCCCTTCTCTCCTGTTCAAGCCTCTTCTGCTGTTCTCTTCTTTTTCTCTCCTGTTCTCTTCTTTCCTGTTCCTTTTTCTCCTGCTCTTTAACAGTTACCGGTATATTCGGCGATGAAGATACGTATTTTGCAATGTTTTCAATTGTCGTATTACCTTGCAAAGAAGGACAATAATAGTTCGGGGGATGTAAACAAAAATCAAGGAACCCAGCTATATCTCCTTGTGGCTTTCCTTTCAGACTTTCCAGCATAAGTCCCAAATCCTGCAGCGATCCTGACGTCTGCCCCTGCCGTTTGTAAAAATTGAGACAGGAGAGCAAAACACCATTCTCAATTGAATCTGTGATCTTCTGCTCCATTGCCGTCACCGGCTGACGTTTCAACACCTTTCCGGCAAAGAGCAGCAGGTTTTCAAGCGTGATCAAATGCCCCCCAAAGACAAAAGGCGCATCTCCTCCAAAGCGATGCGCAAAGCGGAACAGCTTTTCATCGGAATCCTCCGCGCCGGACATAGCTTTGTCCATATCTACAATGGCGTCAAATTCTTCGTTCTTTTCGAGCCACTGCCTGACATAGCCGCGCATCAAAAATTCTCTGCCCTTTTCCCACGTTTCCTCATCTTTTAGAAAGGCGGCGGCCAGTTCGGCCAGGCTTTGATACTGCCTGTCCATGAACTTGAGGGGCTTGAGGCCCGCATTGCCCGCAGGCTGTGCTTGCGTTGCCGGAGCGGTTTCAAAGTGCTGCGGAATACTTCGTTCTCCGGAAAGCCAGCGAACCACCTGTTCATAACTCCAGCGTTTTTCCGGCTCGCGCGTCAAAAGTCCCTGAAGCAGTTCTTTCCGCCCGGCATCCAGATCTTCGGGAACCGGCACCGGCTCCGTGGAAATGGCATAGGCGATAATGTTATTGCTGAGGCCCTTGAATGGATGTGATCCGGCAGCAATCTCCAGCAGGATCATGCCCAGTCCCCACCAGTCGGCGGGTCGTCCCATGCCGCCGCTGTAGGATTCCGGCGACTGGTACATGGGCGTGCCGCGCACCTGGGTGAACTTCTTTGACATATCCGAAGCCAGAGAAGTCGCGATA
>JAFZPK010000079.1 GCA_017552515.1 Deltaproteobacteria bacterium
ATCAAAGCTTTTAGAACTTTCTGAGCAAGTACTGCGCATGGAACGACTGGTTAAAACGCTGCTCGATCTGTCCATTCTGGAGGCAAGCGAAGAGATACAGTCCGAGCGGATAAATCTGTGCAAACTGCTGACCACGCTTTCCAATGACTATCACCTTCTGGCTCAAAACGCGGGAATTGCATTTTACACCGAGATTCCGGAGACACTTGTAGTTTCCGGCGATACGGACAAACTCTACCGGGCCTTCTCCAATCTCCTGGACAATGCCGTTAAATACAATCGCCCTGGCGGCGAAATCCACCTGACCGCGCGGAGAGCCGGCCCATATATCACGGTCATGGTGTCCAACACTGGCCCTCCTCTGCCCGAAGACGAGCTGGACAAGCTATTTGAACCGTTCTATCGGGTAGACAAGTCACGAGCACGAGAATTGGGCGGCTCGGGGCTAGGACTGCCCATTGTCAAGCGCATAGTGGAACTCCACAATGGCAGGATTACAATTCAGGGAACGCCCGAAGGCCTCACCGAGGTACAGGTAACTCTGCCTGTGGCATGACATGGTGACAAACATCAGGCAAAAAGAAGATACTTCTCCATATAAATTGGAATAGTTTAGACATACCTGCGGGAGGCAAACATCAAAGATGTTGACGCTCCATAAGCAAATGCCACCATGAACGCATGGTGGCATATAACTTCTGGCGGCCCCGGCGCGACTCGAACGCGCGGCCTACCGCTTAGGAGGCGGTCGCTCTATCCGCCTGAGCTACGGGGCCCAAAATGATGAGAAAATAATCCGTTTGCTTTTTCAAAAAACCTTTTACGCCACCCGGCGCTACATCACAACCTTTATCAGCCAGAAACCGGCCACGAGCAGAAGCATCAGAGCCCAGGCCAGCCAGTTCAGATACCGGTCAATGAAGCTCCGAACCGGCGCGCCAAAGCAGTATATCAAACCGCCGACGGCGAAAAAACGCAAACTCCGGCCAACAAGAGAAGCAGCAAAAAATGGCGCAAAGGCAATGTGAAACACGCCGGCGCCAATTGTAAACACCTTGTAGGGGATTGGCGTAAAACCGGCAAAAAACACTATCCAGAAATTGTACTTCTCAAACAGCGCCTGAACAGCTCCAAAACGTTCTGGGGTAAAACCGGGGATATAGGAAAAAAAATACGCCGAAACCATATCCCAGAGCGCGGCTCCGATAAAATAGCCCAGCACTCCGCCCAAAACCGAAGCGATGGAACAGATAAAAGCGTAGTACAAAGAACGTTTGGGACGGCCCAAAGCCAGCGCCATCAACAACACATCCGGCGGAACCGGAAAAAAGGACGACTCGGCAAAGGACATGGCAAACAGCGCCGGCACTCCATAGGGCGTGGAGGCCCAATGCAATATCCAGTCGTACAGACGTTTCAGCATGAGCGCGCCGGCGTTTCCCGCCAGCCATAGTGGCCGACCAGCGGCACAAAATGGCAGGCGCCCAGATTTTCTTCGTGAAAGCGGGCTGCTCCCTCACGGACAATCCGCTTGAGCACCTGCTGCCGGAAAGACCCCACCGGCATGACCAGGCGTCCTCCCGGCACCAGCTGCTGTTTGAGCGATTCAATGACCACCGGTGCACCGGCCGTTACCATAATCGCGTCAAACGGCGCCTTTTCCTCCCATCCAACACTGCCATCCCCCACACGCATCATGATGTTCGTATAGGCGCATGCATCGAACACCATCCGGGCTTTGCGGGCCAAACGGGGAAAGCGCTCCACCGTCAACACCTGTTTTGCCAATCGCGACAGCACAGCGCTCTGATATCCGGAGCCCGTGCCAATTTCCAGCACCGTTTCCTCCCCCTGCAACTGCAAGGCCTCTGTCATAAGGGCGACGCTGTAGGGCTGGGAAATGGTCTGTCCTTCGCCGATCGGCAGAGGGAAATCGTTATAGGCCTGACTGCGCAAGGCCTCTTCGACAAACATATGGCGCGGAACCGCCAGCATGGCCTCCAGAACCCGCTCATCGCCGATGCCGCGGGCTTTCAACTGCTCCTCGACCATCCGGCGCCGTTCTTTCAAAAAATCTTTCACAGCCAAACCTTCACTCATCCACGAAAAAGCGTTCCGAACTTTTCTTTCCGCGCCATCTCCTTTGTTTTTTATTCCGTTCTACGGTCCTTCGAAACTACCCATCCTGCCGGTTGATGGCCGATTTCAAAATCTGGCTGGGCTTGAACGTCAAAATACGCCGGGAAGAAATTTCAATCTCCTCGCCGGTCTGAGGATTGCGTCCCCGACGCGTCGATTTTTCCTTGACCACAAAATTTCCAAAACCGGCGATCTTGATCTTTTCGCCCTTGGCCACGGTCTCCTTCACCAGTTCAAAAACCTTTTCCACGATATCGGCGGACTCTTTTTTGGAAAGCCCGGTCTTTACATAAACCTGATCAACAATATCCGCCTTGGTCATAGAAGCCTCCCCCTTGTCATCATGCAACAATATGCACTTAAGCTCTTCAAAAGACTCGTTTCCATTAACGCACCACCGCACCGCATACGCGAATCAAAGCATCCACAATCTTCTGATGCAGCGCACTCACCTCATCATCCGTCAGTGTCTTTTCCCCCGAACGGTACCGCACCCGAACCGCCATGCTCTTTTTACCCTCGGGAATGCCCTGACCACAGTACAGATCGAACAGCACGATTTCTTCCAAAACCGGGATCTTCACTCCACGCACCGTATCCAGAACCGTTTTGGCGGAAATGTTCTGATCAACAAGAAACGCGGTATCGCGCTGAATATTGGGGTAACGCGAAAGCTGGCAGAACTTGCGCGTTACGACTGGTGCCCGGAAAAAAGCCTGCAGATCAAGTTCGCACAACAAAATGGGAACATGTATTTCAAAATTTTCGGCCACTTCCGGATGAATCTCGCCAAAAGCACCCAGAACGGTGTTTCCGGACTTTACAAGGCAGGATTTACCCGGATGCCAAAAAGGATCCGCCGTTTCCGGAACGAAATCCACCCGGGCGATTCCCTGCGCCTCCAGCAGATTTTCCACAACACCTTTCAGATCGTAAAAATCGGCCATCACGGCAGACTGGGCCCAGCCTTCCGGCTCACGCCGCCCACACATCGCCAGACACAGAGCCGGCCGCTCCAGAGCCGGATGCTCACGATCGCTTGCAGCATGCGGCGCAAAAACCGGACGCAGTTCGAACAATCTCAGCGCCTGCGCGCCACGGGCCAGATTCCGAGCCACGGTTTCCAGCATGCTGGGAGCCAGCATCGTCCGCATCACCGACTGTTCCTCGGTCAGCGGATTCAGCAAAACCACGGTATTCCGGCGGGGATCCGCGGCATCCAGCAGCATTTTGTCCCAAACCGTCGGCGCGACAAAAGAATAGTTTATCGTTTCCGCAAAACCATCCGCCACCAGTGCATAACGAAGCGCGGTCATCCTGTCATAAAATTCGGGCACGGTGCAGGAATCGGCGCTCCACGAGGAAAGCTTCGCCGGAATGTGCTCATACCCATGCAGACGCGCCACTTCTTCTATCAGATCAACTTCCCGCTCCAGATCATGGCGGAACGAAGGCACCGTCACCAGCAAGCGATCTTCCGCTCCATCCTGAACCTTCAGTTTGATGGATTCCAGCAGCTCGCGGATACGTTCGCGGGAAATGTCGATGCCCAGAAGCGTGCTGGCATTCC
>JAFZPK010000080.1 GCA_017552515.1 Deltaproteobacteria bacterium
AACCTGCTTTCAAATAAAAATATCAAAATAAAAATTTTAGGAATAGCTAAAATTTGGCGTTGCCCGGTGTCCGGGGAAAAGGAATTACATCGCGGATATTTTCCATGCCGGTGATATACATGAGCAGCCTCTCAAATCCAAGTCCAAAACCGGCATGGGGGCAGGTTCCCCAACGGCGGATATCAAGATACCACGGCAAATTTTTAATTCCCAGTTCATTTATGCGGTTCTCCAGGCGTTCCGGCCTTTCTTCACGCTGACTGCCGCCGATAATCTCCCCCACGCGCGGCACCAGCAGATCCATGGCGGCAACCGTGCGTCCATCATCGTTTTGCCGCATATAGAAGGCCTTGATATCCTTCGGATAATCAATGACAAACACCGGACCGCCGACAAATTTTTCCGTAAGCCAGCGTTCATGCTCGGAGCACAGATCCATACCCCAGCTTACCGGAAATTCAAAATGTTCGCGCGATTTTTCGAGAGCCGCTACCGCCTCGGTGTAGCTCATGGTCTGAAACCCGGCGTTTTTCAGCTGTTCGAGGCGCTTCAAGAGTCCCGGTTCAATCCGCCGGTCAAAAAATCCCAGGTCTTCCGCGCAGTTTTCCAGGGCGTAACCGACCAGGAAACGGAGGAAATCCTCCGCGAGCTCCGCGTCCGCCTCCAGATCGGCAAAGGCCATTTCCGGCTCGACCATCCAGAATTCGGCAATATGCCGGCTCGTATTGGAATTTTCCGCGCGGAATGTGGGCCCAAAGGTGTAGACGGAGCCAAAGGCCGTGGCAAACAGTTCCGCCTGCAGCTGGCCGCTCACCGTCAGACCGGTGCGTTCCCCAAAGAAGTCCTTTTCCCAGTCGATGGAACCACTTTCGGTATGCGGCGGAGAAAGCGGATCCAGCGTGGTAACCCGGAACAGCTCTCCAGCTCCCTCGCAGTCGTTGGCGGTGATAATCGGCGTGTTGACGTAAAGAAAACCACGCTCCTGGAAGAAGGTGTGAATGGCGAAAGCCAGGGCACTGCGCACACGGAAGACCGCTCCAAAAGTATTGGTGCGTGGGCGCAGGTGGGCAATAGACCGCAGAAATTCCAGGGAATGATGTTTTTTCTGCAGGGGATACGAGGAATCGGCAGCGCCCAGAAGACGGATTTCCTTCGCCTCAAGCTCCCATTGCTGGCCTGCCGCGGGAGAGGCCACAATTTTTCCCGCAACTTCAACGCAGGCGCCGGTGCCCAGCTTCTCCGCAACAGCGGCAACAGGCGAGGCGCTTGCCACAACCACCTGCATCGAGGCAAAGCAGGAACCGTCGTTCAGTTCCAAGAAAATAACTTCCTTTCCGGCGCGAACCGTCCGGACCCATCCACCCAAACGCAGCTCCTTTCCTTCCTGACTTCCGGAAAGGACTTCCCTGACAGTTATGCGGCGATATTTTCCAAATGTGGACATGGACAAATCTCCAGGAGAAAATGATGATACAAAAATCAATATTTATGGTAGCCTGACACTTCACGCAGAACTGCCTTCATCTTAACCGCAAAAATTGCTTGAAAACAAGGAGCGCCATGGAACGGGCCATCACTTTTTCCATCATGCTGGTCTTCTGGATCCTGCTTTCGGGAATGTTCGACTTCTTTCACCTGAGCATGGGGATCATCTGCTGCGGCCTGGTTACCTTCTTCAGTCACGATCTGCTGTTCTACAGCCGCTCGGGACGAAACTGGTTCCGCAACATGCTGGGATTCATCATCTACACTCCCTGGCTGTTCTGGCAGATCGTCCTGGCGAGCATCGAGATTGCCTATATAGTGCTTCATCCCCGGATGCTGGAAATCATCGATCCCCGGCTGATACGGTTTCGCACCCGGCTGCGCGGAGTGCTGGCGAGGGTGACCTTCGCCCATTCGATTACCTTGACTCCCGGAACCATCACGGTCAACATGAACGGCAACGAATTTACAGTCTACGCGCTGACTCAAAAGGCTGCCGAAAGTCTTCCCGGCGAAATGGAAGAGAAGATAGAGCGGCTTCTGGAAAGGTAACACTATGGATACGGTTTTTCTTCTGGCGGCCCTGGGCATGATGGTCAGCATCGCGCTGGCCATGATCCGGGTTGTGGGCGGGCCAACCGTTCTGGACAGGATTGTTGGCGTCAATGTCATCGGTTCGGAAACCACGGTGCTGCTTCTGATTATCGGGTATCTTTTCGATGCGGTTTCCATGTTTGTCGACATTGCCATCGCCTACGCAATGCTAAACTTCATCTTGTCCATCGGGGTCACCAAGTTTTTTCTGCGGCGCAAGGGGCGCACCCTTCGCAGCGACAAATCCTGACGCAAAAGGACTTAAGCTATGTCGCTTCTCTCCTGGATTGTCACTTTCTTTCTGATGGCGGGGGTCTTCTTCTTCATTGTCGGATCCGTCGGCATCCTGCGTTTTCCCGATTTTTACAGCCGGCTGCACGCTGCGGGAAAGTGCGATACGCTGGCTACCGCCCTGGTGTTGGGAGCTGTCGCGCTCTTCGGCCTCAGGGACTTTGACTGGAACTCCTTCCAGTCCTGGGAAAATCTGCGGGTCAGTTTGAAAGTGATGATGATAGTGCTGTTTGTCTATGTTGCCAGCCCTTCCGCAACGCATGCCATTACCAAGGCGGCGTTCATCGTCGGGGTTGAGCCATGGGAAAAAAGAAAGAGGAACAGATGATCTGGCAGCTCGATCTGTTTTTGCTGACACTGGTGGCAATCTGCGCCTTGGCAACCGTTTCGGTGCGCGGATTGCTTTCGGCCACCATAACCTTTGCGGCCTACAGCTTTCTGATGTGTCTGGTGTGGGCGGAGATGGGGGCGGTCGATGTGGCCTTTACCGAGGCGGTTGTCGGGGCGGGAGTGAGCACCATCTTTTTCATCGCGGCGCTGTTTCGTTCCACAACGCGCAGCCCCCTGCTGATCCGCGGCATCGACGATCCGCATCACTTCAAGGATCAGGGCTGGAAAGTGCTGCCGCTGATCCTTTCGGTCGTAACCGGCGTGCTGCTTTTCTATGGCATGTCCGATTTTCCGGCCTGGGGCGATCCCAACTCGATTCCGGCTACCAGAGTTGCCGCCCACTATGTGGAAAACGCTTTGAGAGAAACGCATGTTCCCAATCTGGTGACCGCGGTCCTGGGCGATTACCGCGGTTACGACACCATGTTCGAACTGGTGGTTATCTACTGTGCGGGCATTTCGGTCGTCAGCATTCTTAAACAGGAAAATCTATGAGAGAACTTCAGGATGAAGCAAAACTTCGGATGCCGTGGCAGGACGTCATTCTGCAAACCTCAGTGCGGATACTGATACCGTTCATCCAGCTGTTTGGCCTCTACGTCATTGTGCATGGCCATTACAGCCCGGGAGGAGGTTTTCAGGGCGGCGTCATTCTCGGATCGGCCATCATTCTCATGGCTCTGGTTTTCGGGCTGCCGGCCAGCAAGCATTACATTTCCGAAAACACCAACAAGGTGCTGTCAGTGCTTGGTCCGCTGGTCTACTGCGGCGTGGGCGCCCTGTGCATTCTCTGCGGCGGGTACTTTCTGGAGTACAGCGCCCTGAACACCATAGTGCCGCTGGGAGAGATCCAGTGGCATTCCATGGGCATCTTTCTGGTGGAAGTCGGTGTTGGCATCGGCGTTATGAGCATTATGATCCGTATCTACCGGGTGCTTTCCTCGGCGGGTACCATTGATCAGGGATTGTAAAGATTATGGTCGAATTCTTCATGGACATCGTATCCAAGTACAACTACATAATCTATATCATACTCATGATGATCGGTTTCTATACCATGATTCGGAAAAACAACATGGTGAAGAAACTGATAGGAATGAACATATTTCAAACGGCAATTATCCTGTTCTACATTTCAATAGGCGCAAAACGTGGTGGAGCCATTCCGGTTGTTGATCCCTCCACCGCCGAAGTCGTTGCCCGCGACATCGTCAATCCCCTGCCGCATGTCCTGATGCTGACCGCCATTGTCGTTTCGGTCAGCGTGACCGGCGTGGCGCTGGCGACGATGCTGAAGATCTACAAGGCATACGGTTCCATTGACGAAGACCAGATTTTGGAGCGGATGAAACAACATGAACTCTAATATTCCTGTCCTGGTGCTGGCTTCTCCGCTGCTGGGAGCGCTGGCCGTCAATCTTCTGGGGAAGATTTCCAAGAAACATGTGACGCCCTGGACCCTGGGCAGCCTGGTGCTGTCGGCGGCAGGATCGTATGTGGTTCTGGCAAAAGTGCTGCTGCATGGCACTTTTACCTATACGGTCGGGGGATGGAACCCTCCCTACGGCATCCAGCTGGTGCTGGATCCCTTGAGCGCGATCATGCTGGCCGTTGTTTCGACGGTGGCGCTCATTGCGACCGGAGTCGCCCTGCCCAGCATCAAGAAGGAAATGCTCAACCGTTCCCACCTGTTCTTTTCCCTGTACCTGATCCTCGTTTCGGGAATGATGGGGCTGGTCATTACCGGCGACGCCTTCAACCTGTATGTTCTCCTGGAAATAGTTTCCATCACCAGTTACGGACTCATCGCCATGGGCAAGGGCGGGCGGGCTCCCCTGGCAAGCTTCAACTACATCATCATGGGCACCATCGGCGCCTGCTTCTATCTGCTGGGGGTCGGCTACCTGTACCTGATGACCGGCACGCTCAACATGGCGGATATCGCCTCCTCCCTTTCCGGTCTCTACGGGAGCCCGACGGTTGCCGCGGCCTTCTGCTTCATCATGATTGGACTGCTCATCAAGATGGGTTTTTTCCCCCTGCACGGCTGGCTGCCCAATGCCTACAGCTATGCTCCGGTAGGAGCCAGCGTCCTCATTGCGCCCCTGATGACGAAGATCACCGTCTATCTGATGATCCGCATCCTGTTCAGGATCTTTACGCCCGACTTCATCTTTGCGGCGCACAGCGGCATCCGGCACCTGGTGGTCTGGGTGGCGGCGCTGGGCGTCATTGCGGCTTCCGTCATTGCGCTCAACCAGAAAAACTTCGTCAGGATGCTGACCTACGTCATCATCGCCGAAGTCGGCTATATGGTGGGAGGCATCTGGCTGGGCAACACGGAAGGACTGACGGGTACCATTTTCCATATCATCAACGATGCCTTCATGACGGTCTGCTTCTTTTCCGTAGCCGCAGCGCTGCTCTACCGGGTCGGCACGACCCGCATCGAGAACCTGCACCGGCTGTTTGAAAAGATGCCGCTGACCATGGCGGTTCTGGTCGTGGGCGCGCTTTCGGTGGTGGGTGTTCCGCCGCTGTGCGGTTTTTTCAGCAAGTGGTACCTGCTTTTGGGAGGCTTTGCGGCGCATCATTACGGTTTTGTCATCGCGTTGATCTTCAGCAGCGTGGCCAACGCGGTGTTGTTTTTCCGGGTACTGGAGGCCGCCTTTTCCAAAGATGAAATGACGCAGGCTGAAGGCGCGCATGTGGAAGAAGAAGGGGAAGCTTCTGGCCGGGAAGATGCCCCGGCGTTCATGATCCCTTCGCTGGTGGCGGTGGCGGTGGCGCTGATCCTTATCGGTCTCAACGCGCAGACGGTGGTTTCCCAGCTTGTCCAGCGCGCCATTTTGAACTTGTAGGGATTGGAGCCGGTTTGCAGAGTCTTTCTTCCCGCAGATTTTTGATATTCATCTCTTTTTCGTGGACTTTTTTATGAGCTTTTCGTTCATGCCCTTCTTGGTGATACTGGTTGCCCTTTTGAATGTGGTGCCCATAGTCGTGACGGGCCGCAATCCCCGGCTGCGCAACCGATGTATGGTTTCGGGAGCGGCGCTGCTCTTCGTGCTGGTGGCGGCCATGCTCCCGGCGGTGCTACGGGGAGAGATGTTCGGTCTGGAGATAGCCCGTCTGCTGCCCGGCGCCTCGCTGAAACTGCGGGTTGACGCCATGGGCATCTTCTTCGCGATGGTCGCCTCCGGCTTGTGGCTGGCCACCTCCTTTTACGCTATCGGCTACATGCAGTCGCTCAAGGAGCATTCCCAGACACGCTTCTTCGCGTTTTTCGCGGTTGCCATCTGCGCCGCGCTTGGCGTGGCCTTTTCCGCCAACTTCCTGACGCTCTATCTGTTCTACGAGATGCTGTCTCTGGCCACCTATCCCCTGGTGACCCACGATCAGACTCCGGAAGCCTACGCCGCCGGACGCAAGTATCTCTGCTATCTGCTGGGCACCTCCATTACCTGCGTTTTGCCGGCGCTGGTGATGGTTTGGGTGAGCACCGGCAGCCTTGATTTTGCCGACAACATCCGCACAGGTGTTTTCTCCGGCGAAGTGCCGTCGGCCGTTATCATGACAATCTATGCGCTGTGCTTGTGCGGTTTCGCCAAGGCCGCCATCATGCCCTTCCATGGCTGGCTGCCGGCAGCGATGGTGGCACCCACGCCGGTCAGCGCACTGCTGCACGCGGTTGCAGTCGTCAAAGTTGGTGTCTTTTCCCTGAGCCGGGTCATGCTTTACCTATTTGGGGTGGAAACCATGCATCGCCTCTGTCTGGGAACCGCCACGGTCTGGATCGTTTCCATCACAATTGTGCTCGCCTCGCTGGTGGCGCTCACCAAGGACAACCTCAAGGAACGGCTGGCCTATTCCACCATCAGCCAGCTCTCCTACATCATTCTGGGCGTGGCCTTGCTGACCCCAGAGGGGATCTGCGGGGGACTTATCCACATCGTCAACCACGCGGTTTCGAAGATCACGCTGTTCTTCTGTGCTGGCGCGATCTATGTCGCCAGCCGCAAGAAAAACATCTCCGAATTTGACGGCTTGGGGCGGCTCATGCCCTTTACCTTTGCGGCCTTCGGCATAGCGTCTTTAAGCATGATCGGCGCGCCGCCGGCGGCGGGATTCATCACCAAGTGGTATCTGTTTCTGGGGTCGATGAGCGCGTCACAGTACGGCGTCATGGCAGTGCTGATAATCAGTACCCTGCTGAACATCGGCTACTTCGCCCCGGTGGTGTACCGGGCGGTGTTCGCCGTTCCCGCTCCGGAAGACAAAAATATCCGTGAAGCGCCGCGCATGATGCTGATCCCGCTGTGCGTGACGGCATGTCTCTCGGTGCTTCTTGGAATTTTCCCGAAATTCTTCATGACCCTTGTTGAGGGAGTATTGAAATGAACGTGAAGAGGATACTCGAAATACTTGGAACCCTGCGGGAAAACGCGCTTCCCGTCGGTTTGATGGCCGCGGGCCTGATCTTCATCTTCGAGGCCTTTTTTCTCAACCGTTCCCATGTGGCCTTCGAACTGGAAAAAATTCCGGGATTCTGGGGCATTTTCGGAGCCTTTTCCTGTGCAATTATCGTCCTGTTTGCCAAGTGGCTGGGGCATCTGGGCCTGCTGAAAGACGAAACGTACTATGATGACGAGCACAAGTAGCATGTTCTGGTTTCATCCCGCGGCGGTGCTGATTCTGGGAGCGGCGCTGCTGCCCTTTGTGAAGGAGAAGTCGCGCCGTCCCTTTATGCTGGCGGTGCCGCTTGTCGCCCTGCTGGCGGTGATCCTGCTGCCGAACGGCCTCCATGGGAAAATAACTTTTTTGAGTTGGGAGCTCACAACCGGGCGCATGGATGCCTTAAGCCGCCTGTTTGGGCTGATCATGACGCTGATGTGCTTTCTCTCCACGCTGTTCGCGCTGCACGTCAAAAACAACCTTGAGCACATCGCTGCCTGGTGTTACGCCGCGGGCTCGCTGGGTGTCGTGCTGGCCGGGGATTACGTGGTGCTGTTCGTTTTCTGGGAGCTGATGGCCTTCGCCTCGGTCTGCCTGGTTTGGGCGCGGCACACGCCCCAGGCGCTTTCCGCCGGATACCGCTACCTTCTGCTTCACGGTTTCGGGGGGATTCTGCTTTTGACCGGCATCGTGCTGTACCAGCGAGCGGCTGGAGGCGATTTTTCCTTTGTTCCTCTGGACGTCAACGCCCTGGGTGCGGGGGGATGGTTCATTCTGGCCGGATTTCTGCTGAACGCGGCGGCGCCGCCCCTGCACACCTGGCTGCCTGACGCCTACGGCGAGGCAACGCCGAGCGGTTCGGTCTTCCTTTCCGCCTTTACCACCAAGACCGCCGTCTACGCCCTGGCGCGCGGCTTTGCCGGCATGCCGCTGCTCTTGCCGCTGGGCGTGTTCATGGTGGTCTTCGGGGTGGTCTACGCCATGCTGCAGAACGACTTCCGCCGTCTTTTGGGCTACCATATCATCAGCCAGGTGGGCTACATGGTGGCCGGCATCGGCATCGGCACGGGACTGGCAATAAGCGGCGCCTGCGCCCACGCCGTCGTCCATATTCTGTACAAGGGCCTGCTCTTCATGGGAACCGGTTCGGTGCTCACCATGACCGGAAAGAGCCGTTTCACCGATCTGGGCGGCCTGTTTCAAAAGATGCCGGTTACCCTGGCCTGCACCGCGGTGGGCGGGCTTTCCATCTCGTCCTGCGTGGGATTTTCCGGTTTTGTCACCAAGTCGATGATTGTCACTTCCGCGCTTGAAAGCCATTATTTGCTGGCAGCCCTGCTCATGATGATAGCGGCTTCGGGCACTTTCCTGAGCACCACGCTCAAGATGATTCACCATGTCTGGTTCGGTGAAAACCGCTGCGATGCGCAGACCTGGGAAAAGACCGCAGATCCGCCCTGGAACATGCGGGCGGCGATGATCATCACCGCCGCGCTGTGCGTCATTCTGGGCACCTTTGGCTACCCCCTGTTGTACTGGCTCCTGCCCTATCCGGTGCACTTCAATCCCTACACGTCGGGGCAGATCTTTGAAACGGTGGAACTGCTCTTCGGCACGGCCGTCATGTTTTTCCTGCTGCTGCCACGTTTGAAGCCGGAGTCCCACTTCGGCCTGGATGTGGACTGGTTCTACCGCCGTGGCGGGCAGCGGCTGATGGGTTTCCTCAAGCGGCTGTTTGCCGGTGAAAACCGCCTCCTCTCCGTGGCTGCATGGGAGGCCCTGACCCAGCCGGCCGGCAACTTCTTCCGCCGGGTGCTGCTGCGCGGCTCCTTTCTCACCAGCGGTTTCATGCCGGCCCTTTCCAGCAGCGGCAAGGATCAGCGGGAATGGCTGCGGGATTCGGTCTTTCCCATCGGCTTGTGCGTGTTCATGGCGGTGTCTGCGCTGGCGTTGTTTACGGTGTTCTTCCTGTGCGAGGTGGGAGGATAGAGCATATTCTAATGGGCGAAAAAGTGAAAAGATGTGCTTTTCAACCGGGACGATGACGCGCCCGGTTTTTCTTTTGAGGAGGCAGCAACATGGCGAGAATTGACGGAACGGATCAAAGAGATACCCTGCTTGGCGGGGATGGCAACGATACGATGTATGCCGATGCCGGCAACGACAGCCTCGTGGGTAACGCGGGTGATGATTATCTCAACGGCGACGACGGCGATGATACGCTCGATGGTGGCGACGGCAGAGACGCTCTGTATGGTGGCAATGGCGACGATTTTCTCTATGGCGGCGCGGGCAAAGATTCCCTTTATGGCGATGACGGCAATGATGTCCTTTGGGGCGGCACCGACAACGACTATATGGAGGGTGGCACAGGGAGCAACGAGTATCATCTTTCCCTGGGAGACGGCCATGATAGCATCTGGGCATACACCAGGGGAACCGGGACAGATACCCTGGTTTTCGAGGATGCCGCTGTAACCGCGTTCAATCTTGACTGCACGCAATCCGGCGATGATCTGCTCATCCGTTACGGTGACCGGGATGATGCCGTTATCGTGGAATCCTGGTTTGATTCCGCCTACGAAAGAGAATTGGACAGCCTCCTGTACAACGTTCGCTTTGCCGATGGCAGCACATATATCCTGCGGGATCTGGTGGATAAAAGGGACGATCAGGAAAGTGCTGGGAGCGAAGGCGATGACTCTCTTTGGGGCGGCCTGGGCAACGACACGCTGAGAGGCTATGGTGGCAACGATTCGCTTTACGGCGACGATGGCAATGATGTGCTCTACGGCGGCGCCGGCAACGACTATCTTTCCGGCCTTGACGGGAGCAACGAGTATCATTTTTCTCTGGGCGACGGTCAGGACCTGCTCTGGTCCTACACCACCGATGGAACGGATACCCTGGTCTTTGTGGATACCGCTGTAACCGCGTCAAATCTCCACTTCACGAGATCCGACCCTGATCTGTGCATCTGGTATGGTGATCAGGGTGATGTCATCACCGTGAAATCCTGGTTTGATCCCTTTTTTGAATTCAGCCGTCTGTTGAACAAGGTGCGCTTTGCCGATGGTAGCACCCAAATCCTGCGTGATGCGGTGAACAAAAAAATTGTTGGAAGTGAAGGCAACGACACCCTGAATGGCGATATTGGCGACGACACAATTGAGGGAGGCAATGGCGACGATTATCTCAACAGTGGCGCCGGTAACGACAAGCTCTACGGTAACGATGGCAACGACTCGTTTGACGGCGGGGCCGGCAACGATACGCTGAATGGAGACGCCGGCAACGATTCCCTTTATGGCGGTGCCGGCAACGATATGCTGAACGGTGCCGACGGCGACGATACGCTGAAAGGCGGCGAAGGCTACGATTCCCTTGACGGCGGGGCCGGCAATGACGTGCTCTACGGCGGCGCCGACAACGATTCCCTTTATGGCCGTCCAGGCAACGATACGCTCTTCGGTGACGATGGTAACGACAAGCTTGAAGGAGACGCAGGCGACGATTCTCTCACCGGTGACGCCGGAAATGACACGCTTTACGGCGACGATGGCAATGATATGCTCTCCGGCGGCGCCGGCGACGACTATCTCTTCGGCGATGTCGGCAACGATACGCTCACTGGAGGCGCGGGCAGAGACACTTTCCTCATCTGGAAAGATGGAGGCAACGATGTCATTATGGACGCTGCGTCCGACGACACGCTGCAACTGGGCGAGGGTATCACCGCGGACGATCTGTTGGTGACCTTTGATGGCGACAATCTGGTGCTCACCATTGGCACAACGGGCCAGACCGTGACCCTGCAAAACTGGCCCGTCACGTCACAACCGATGACCTCCGCCACTTTGAATGACGGCACGTCATTTGATTTTCCCGTCATCATCGGTACCGACGCCAACGACACGCAGCTGTACGGCAACGGTGGCAACGACATAATCCTGGGCCTTGACGGTGACGACGTGCTCTCCGGCGGCGCGGGCAACGACACGCTCGACGGCGGCTACGGCCGCGATACGTTGAACGGCGGCGACGGTGACGATCATCTCATTGGCGATGACGGCGACGATTATCTCAACGGCGACGACGGCAACGATTCCCTGGACGGTGGCTACGGCGGCGATACGTTGAACGGCGGCGATGGTGACGATTATCTCAGCGGCGGCGGAGGCAACGACAAGCTCTACGGTGACGACGGCAACGATGTTCTTGATGGCGGCGACGGCAATGACTCGCTTTATGGCGAATCAGGCCACGATACACTGAGGGGCGGCGATGGCCGTGATACGCTTCACTACAATCCGTTAGAGGATGACATTGACTCTGACTATAAGGATCTGCTTGAACCCGTCATGTATGGGTGCACGATGATCGGCGGCGATGGCTGCGACACCTTTCTGGTCAATGGTAATGCACAAATTGCCGACTGCACCAGCAACGATAGACTGGAAGTGGGAGACTACTTTGTCACAAGAGGTCTGAAAGCCGCGTTGCAAGGGAAGGCTCTGGTGCTGTCCGCAGGTGCGGGCACGATTATCCTGGATGGCTGGTTGCATTCGGAGGAACGCCCAACCACGATTTTCCTGAATGGTGACACGACCCTCAACCTGGCGGAGCTTCTTGCCCGGCACAAGGATGGACAGTATCTGGTGGGAGACGCGGATGGCAACCTGCTTGAAGGCGGCTCGAACGACGATGTACTTAACGGCGGCGCGGGCGGCGACACGCTCCGGGGTGCGGATGGCGACGATCTGTTGCTGGGCGACGTGGATGACGACTCGCTCGATGGTGGTTCCGGCGACGACATCCTGTGCGGCGGCGCGGGCTCGGACGTCCTGAACGGCGGCGCCGGCAACGACAGCCTTGTGGGCGGCAGGGGCGCCGATACGCTTTCCGGCGGAGATGGTGAAGACACTTTCCACATCTATGTGGATGAGAGTAACGACATCATTACAGATGCCACTTGCGCAGATACGTTAAAGCTGGAAAACATGGACTTCAATCTTGCCATTTCCGACCTGGCAACCTGCCTGAACGGCAACGATTTGGTGCTGACCATCCGTGGAAGTCAAACTGTTACCTTGCAAAACTGGTACGTCACACCAGACCATCTGGCCTTTGCCACCTTGACCTATGGTACGAAATTCAGTCTGGATCCCTTTATTGACCCGGACTTTGTTCCCTCATGGTTCGACGCCGAGTTGTACATGGCCAACAAACTTGAACAACTCGGTGACGGCTGGAGCGAGCAAAGCATGCTTGCCGCCTTCAACGAGGCGGGATACAGCGGTGAGCAAGGCTACTACCGGCATTTTCTGGACTGGGGAAATCAGGAAAACGTCAGTCCCAACCAGTATTTCGACAACGAGTACTATTTCCAGAATAAACTGCTCCAGCTGCAGACAACGGATCCAAATGGCAACTGGACTCTGGCATCCACCAAACAGGCCTTTGCGGATGCGAATCTGTCGGCATGGGATCACTACCGTTTGTACGGCATAAGCGAAGGCGTCGATCCCTGCGGCGGTTTTTCCACCAGCGAATATCTCAATGCCAAACTCGATGAACTGCACCGGGATGATCCTTCCGGAGACTGGACCATGAAAAGCATGATAGGGGTTTTCCGGGAAGCCAGTCTCAATCCGGTCCAGCATTACGTACTGTACGGTGTGAACGAGGATCTCGATTTTAATCCAGATACCAGCGCCAACGCCGTTGTGGCGATGGTCGCGGAGGACTACGCTTAAAGAAATCCAGTTATTTGGGGAACCTCATATATTCCGTCCTGGAACCGGGCGACATATGAAAACTTGCGGGCGGTTCAAATCTTGTGTGATTTGGGCCGCCTGTTTTTGTTGCGGGATTCCGGCAATGTAGCGATGTGGGCGTGAACATTTTTCAGGTATTTGCTATGATTTGAAGAAGTGCACAATAACAATGTCAGGATACGGAGGATAAATATATGAAAAAAACAGCCCTTCTCTTTCCCGGACAGGGTTCGCAGTATGTCGGCATGGGCCGCGAATTCGTGGAAACGGACCCGGATGCCGCAGATCTCATGGATATGGCCTCGATGTACCTGGGCATCGACGTGCGAAAGCTCTGTCTTGAAGGCCCGATGGAGGAACTGACCCAGGTCCGCAACCTGCATGTGGCCCTGACGTCGGTCAACCTTATCTGCCTGAAGCAGCTGGAAAAACGCCTGGGGTACCGGAAGTACGCCTATGTGGCCGGGCACAGTCTGGGCGAGTTCTCGGCCCTGCGCGCCGCGGGCGTGCTGAACACGGAAGAGACCATCAACATCGTCAATATGCGCGGTAAACTGCTGGCGTGCGAGGGCGAAAAGCATCCCGGTTGTATGGCGGCAGTGCTGGGCCTGGATCTGGCCACTGTGGAAAAGATCCTGGCAGAGGGCAAACCCGCCGGTACGGTGGTGATTGCCAACCACAACACCGAGACCCAGATCGTGCTTTCCGGCGATGCCGAAGGCCTGGCTGCGGCTGAAACACTGTGCAAGGCGGCCGGGGCCAAGGTCATCCCCCTCAAGGTGAGCGTGGCCAACCACAGTCCGCTGATAGCCGATGCGGTGAAACCGTTCTTCGGTCATCTCGCGGGTTTTGACTTCCGGGATACGAGCGTGCCCATGTTCTTCAACGTGACCGCCGCCCTGGAACACGACCGTTTCATCATCCGCAACGAGCTCATGCCCCAACAGCTCGTCAGCCGGGTACGCTGGTACGAAATCATCCAGGCCATGCTGGCCGACGGGGTGGAGCTCTTTGTGGAGCTGGGCCCCGGCAAGGTGCTCACCGGCCTGATGAAGAAGATTCTTCCCAAGGGCAGCCCGGTTCAGTGCATGCAGGCCGACACGCCCGAAACCCTGGATGCGGTGGCCGCCGCCATTCAGAGCTGAAACCAGAAACAAGAAACCCCGTGAAGACCAATTCTTTTATGGCTTCACGGGGTTTTTCTTTTGCCTTGCCGAAAGGGCATTCAACCTCCGTTTCCGTATTCGTTAACCTCAGAACAGCGGGAATTTGCCGCCGTGGGTGGAATGCTTTATCGGCCTGCCCTTCTTGTCCACGGTATTGAGCAGGTTCTGGTAGCAGGATATGCGGACGGACCTGAGGTAGCTGCCGTCAGGGCTGGTTGCGAATTTGGTGGATTCGTCCAGCCACTTCTGCGACAGGAACTTGCCCTCGGGGCTGGTGCCGTCGGCGAGCGCCTGCATGCCCGCAAGGACTTTGTCGAGCGCATTCATCACCCGGATCTCGAGTTTGCCCATCTTTTCCGGCAGGCCTGACATCGGATGGAACAGGGCTTTCTTGTCGAGCTTCTGAACCGGTTCCGCCGTTGCCCAGAACTGCTTGAAATTGATTTCCGCGAGGCCGCGCGCTGCCTTGACCATGTTCAGGCTGTTCTTGATATTTTTGGCATAGCCCTTGCTGTGCGTGTCCAGATCGTACAGGAAGACGCCGTCTTTCATGGCGCGCAGCGACCTGTTGTCCACGTTGTAGTCAAAATAATCGGCCATTTTTTTGACAGCCCGCTCCATGCCCTGCATATCGCTGGAGCTGCATTCAAAATGCCCGTCCACCATCCTGCCTCTCTGCTTATACCTGTAATATTCTCCCATCAGCTGGTCGATTGCTATCAGCTTCTTCTTGTACGTGTCTCCCTTGCTCCCATACCAGCGCAGAATGCCATCGTAGGCGAACATGGCCACACGGGCGCTGTTGTCCCTTCCGAGCCCCCGTATCAAAAAGTTGAACAGCCTGACCATGGAATGGTGCATGCTGTCGACGAGCGCGCCCTGTTCCATAGCGCTCTTCTCCTCCTGGCTGTTGCTCCAGGGGAGGCCCTCAGGCATCCTGTCCATATCGATGCGCGTCTGCTCGAACGCGGCCAGCTGCGGTTCGCATTTGTACATCAGGTCCGGCAGGAATTCAAAGTCTTCGCCTTCTTTCGGCAGCTTTTCTGAAAGGCAGCCCGATACCTCATTGTACGCCTTCACAAAGGCGTTCATTTTCTTCTGGGCGTAGTCCTTGCCGCTCACCGGGGCGAGATTGTCCATCATTAAGATGGCTTTGTGATCATTTGCGTCATCGGCAAAGGAAACGCCGGGCAGGCCGGCCACAACGCAGCCGGCGACCAGAAAAACGGACAGCAATGTTTTCATGCCTGAATCTCCTTTATGTTAAAAACGCACGTCGTAGGTGTTCACATACCAGCGGCCATTGCCCTTG
>JAFZPK010000081.1 GCA_017552515.1 Deltaproteobacteria bacterium
CCATCCACGGGCTCACCGCTCTGATAAAAATAGCCGGCAAGCGCTCCCACCACGACAGCAACCAGCACCACCATCATATAGACGAGAAATTTGAACAGTTTCCCCAGAAAGGAACCACCATGCTTCTTTTCCGGTCCGGGCATGTCCGTCGGCCAATCGGAAGGACGGCCAAAGACATCATCCTCATCATTCTTCTTCTCAGGTTCCCCCGCACTGCCCAACCACTTCTCTTCGGATGAGCCATTCTCCATATCCACATCCATATGCGGCGGGATTTCTTCAGAAAAATCCAAAGCATCCCTTTTCCGGTCCTCACGGATTTTTTCCTGTTCCGGATGCGGCTGAACATTTTCCGCAAAATTTTCCTGTTCCAGTACAGAACGGTCCGTTTCTTCCTCGGAGAGCTCCGTCACCGGAACCACCGTGAAAACGGCCTGACACCGGGCGCAACGCACCCGCGTCCCCTCCGGCCTGACGCGCTCATCCGCAAAACGATAACACGTACCACAAGCTTCACACCGGATGATCATCTCACCCTCCCCTTTTCCTCAACAAAATATATCTCCATATAAAAATACCGGGGGAAACCGCTTGGGGACTTTCGAAAAGGCCCGCCGCCATACATGGCTTCAAGAAGTTTCCCCCCTCGGCACCCTTACACAATCATTTCATAAATTCCCGGCAGATTGCGGTATCTCTCGGCATAATCCAGACCATAGCCCACCAGAAAAACATCCGGCACATCCAGGCCGACATAATCCGCCTCGAACGGAACGACACGCCGCTCCTTCTTGTCAAGCAGAACGCAGACCTTCAGCTTCCTCGGATTACGGTCCCGCAACTTCTGATAAAGAAAAGCCAGGCTCCGGCCGCTGTCAACAATGTCCTCGACAATCAGCACATTTTTCCCCTCGATCGCAACGCTGACATCCTTGAGCAGCTCCACGATCCCGGAAGACATGTGCCCGGAACCGTAACTGGCCAACTGGACAAAATCGAGCCGCACCGGCGAACGCAGCTGGCGAACCAGATCGGACAAAAATATCGCGGCGCCCTTGAGCACACCGATAACGACTATTTCTTCACCCTTATAATCCCGATCAATCTGCAATCCCAGTTGCTGCACCCGTCTGGCAATCTCTTCCGGAGAATGCATCAGCTTCAAGTTCTTGTCGTTCATATGTCCTCCGTCTGCAAAAAATCCGACGAATACATGGTTTATAAAATGATAACAATCATCTGTCAAACACTGGCGAAAAACCATTCAAAAAATTCGGCCAAAGAGCGGACAAAAGCCTATACTGGTTATTTGTAAAATCAGGATTTTCGTTTGGACACGTCCGTACCGAAAGGAAAAAACGCATGAAAATCGCCGCCAGCACAGTGTTTGCCATCTGGGTGTCGGTTCATCTGGCCATAAACGCTTTCGCCGCGCCGTATCTGGGCGTGGAAGCGGAACATGATTTTGGCCAAATTTTTCAGGGGCAGAAAATCCAGCACACCTTTGTCATTGGCAACTACGGTGACGCACCGCTCGTTATCACTGGCCTCAAAACTTCCTGCCAATGTACAGCAGCCCTGCTCTCCGCGCCAGAAATTCCCCCAGATGCCACCGGCGAAATTCAACTCACCTTTGACAGCCACGATTTTTCCGGAGAGGTCACCAAACACGTACTCTTCACCAGCAACGATCCGCACCATACGCAGGTCAAACTTACGCTCCGCGGTCTCGTCCAACCGGAAATTGAGGCGACACCGCCGCTCATCCGCCCGCAATACCTGCCCATGGGGCAAACGACCCTGGCCAGAGTAACGCTCGCCAACCGGGGAAAAACGCCTATCGAGCTGGAAGTACCCCACAGTACCGTGGACGAGGTCACCGCCACGCTTTTCGCCCGGAAGCTCGCTCCCGGAGAGCAGACAACACTTGTTGTGAACATCACGCCGCGCCCCAACCAGCCCCATGTGCGTGGTCTTGTTCTCATTGCCCTCAAGGGCGCGCATATGGAAGAGTTACGCATTCCGGTCTACACCAGGGTACTGCCCAACAGCTAATCGATCGCCGGAGCCGATTTTCTCCACAGACCTCCTGCAAACCCGGCAATCTGTTTTTTACGGATTTCCATATTGCGCCCGGACAACGGTTGGGCTATAAACAAAGAACATCAAGCGCGATTAGCTCAGTTGGATAGAGCGTTGGCCTCCGGAGCCAAAGGCCGTGCGTTCGAGTCGCACATCGCGCGCCAAACCGAATCGGAGGGAAACGCGGCAAAAAGCGTTTCCCTTTTTTCGTTGTTCTAAAAAGAAACCGTCTGGAACTTCTCAAGTTCCAGACGGTTTCCTGATTTTTTCCTTTTTTTAAAGTCCTAGGCCGTTTCCTCCGCGCTCTCGTACACAATCAGCGGCGCCGCATTCTTCACAATGACATCCTCGTTGATGATAACTTCCTTCACCCGTTTCTGCGAGGGAATATCATACATGACATCCAGCATGGCATTTTCCATGATGGCGCGCAAGCCACGGGCGCCGGTATTGCGTTTGAGCGCTTCCTTGGCAATGGCAACCACCGCGCCGTCGGTAAACTTGAGCGCGACATTTTCCATCTCGAAAAGCTTCTGGTACTGCTTGATCAGGGAATTTTTCGGTTCCTTGAGGATCTCCACCATCGCTTCTTCGTCCAGCTCGCTCAACGTCGCCAGCACCGGCAAACGGCCGACAAATTCGGGAATCATGCCGTATTTCAGCAAATCCTCCGGCTCCACTTTGCCAAGGATGCTTCCCAAGTCGGCACGATTGCTCTGAATGTCCGCGCCAAAACCGATGGTTTTGGCGTTGATCCGTTTCAGGATGATATCTGCAAGCCCGCCAAAGGCTCCCCCGCAGATAAACAGGATGTTGGTGGTATCCACCTTGATAAATTCCTGGTGGGGATGCTTGCGTCCCCCCTTGGGAGGAACGCTGGCGATGGTGCCCTCAATAATCTTGAGCAGGGCCTGCTGCACGCCCTCCCCGGAAACATCGCGGGTAATGGAAGGCGACTCCGTCTTGCGGGCAATCTTGTCAATTTCGTCGATATAGATAATCCCGCGCTGCGCCCGTTCCACATTGTAATCCGTGGCCTGCAACAGGCTCAGGATGATATTTTCGACATCCTCGCCTACATAACCGGCTTCCGTCAGGTTGGTGGCGTCGGCGATGGTA
>JAFZPK010000082.1 GCA_017552515.1 Deltaproteobacteria bacterium
GGGATGAGCCCCATGTCCAGCAGATGCCTTCTCAGCGGACCCTGCCCGCCGACCGAAACAATAAGCCCGGATTGCCCGGGCTGCATGTCTTTCAATGTCATGTCTAACCAGCTTTCAGGAAATGTCTGTTGTCAGGCATACCTACTGAAAAAAAGTTTCATTTGCAACATTTTTGGATGGGGAGCGGGCTTCGCTCCCATGAGCCGTCCTGCATGGCGATGGGGCGACAGGGCTTGCCGCCAAACATGCTGATGCTTTGAAACGGTGTAAACGGGAGGCGGGAAGAGCTGTCTTTTGTTGCCTTTTTGGGGAGTCTGTGTCTGGAAGAGATGCTTGAGCTCGCGGCAAAATTGTTTGAGGCTTTTCTCCAGAAAAAGTTTTTTCTGAAGAGCGGCGACATGGGGTATTATGTTATAATATACAAAAGGTCTTTTCTCTTAAAATTCAAATATTATCATATACTTGAGGAGGTCTTCATGCGTCAGTTGGTGCTTGCCTCGACCAGTCCCTACCGCCGCGAACTCATGGCGCGGTTGGGCTTGCCGTTTGAAGTGGCGGATCCCGATTTTGACGAAACGCTGGAGCAGGATCTCTCGCCGGAGCTCACGGTGAAGCTCTTTTCGCGGGGGAAGGCCCGCAGCCTGTTGAAGGCTTTTCCTGACGCGTTGATCATTGGCTCGGATCAGGTCTTTGTGAACGCCCGCGGCGCCATCATGGGCAAGCCGGGCGATTTCGAGACCGCCCGCCGCCAGCTGCGCGGGCTTTCCGGCCAGCGCAGCCTGTTCTATACCGGCGTGACGGTGATTGATGCCAGCACCGGCCGGACGCAGACGGAGGTGGTTACCACCGCGGTAACTTTCCGGACCCTGGATGATGACGAGATCTGTTTTTATCTTCGCCATGACCAGCCTTTCGACTGTGCCGGAGCTTCCAAGGTGGAAGGCCTGGGCGTGGCGCTGCTGGAAAAGCTCGAAACCGACGACTACACCGCGCTCATTGGCCTGCCGCTCATCCGCCTCTGCCATATGCTGGAATCTTTTGGCGTGCGGGTGCTGGCGGAAAACACTCCCTGAACAGTAAATTATTTGAGTTTCTGGCCCCCCTTCTGGAGGGGGCTCCCGGCGAAGCGCTTCCAATCGCTTTTGTTTTAAGGATTTTTCATGGCCGATAGTTTTGTGCATCTGCATCTGCATACGGAATACAGCCTGCTGGACGGCGCCATCAAGATCAACCGTCTGGTGGAGCGCGCCCACGAATACGGCATACCGGCGCTGGCGATCACCGATCATGGCAACATGTTTGGTGCGGTGGATTTCTACCTGAAGGTGAAAAACGCGGGGCTTCAGCCTATCCTGGGCTGCGAGGTCTATGTGGCGCCAGGTTCGCGCCTCGATCACGGCGGAGCGCGCAAGTCGGCTGAGGCTGCGCATCATCTGGTGCTGCTGTGCGAAAACGAGGAGGGCTACCACAACCTCTGCGCCCTGGTGTCGGCGGCCTACCGTGAGGGCTTCTACTACCGCCCGCGCATCGACTGGGAGCTGCTCAAGGAAAAGAACCGCGGCCTCATCGCGCTGACCGCCTGCCTTGCCGGAGAGATCCCGCGGCTTATCGTCGGTCGCGAGGAGCAGCGCGCCCGGGAACGCGTCGCGGAAATGGCCTCCATCTTCGACAACGGCCGTCTGTTTCTGGAACTGCAGCGCAACCTGATCCCCGAGCAGCAGCTGGTCAACGAGACGCTGATCAAAATCGCGGGGGAGCAGAACCTGCCGCTGGTCGCTACCAACGACTGCCACTATCTGGACCGCGGTGACGCCTACGCCCACGAGGTGTTGCTCTGCATCCAGACCGGCAAGACGATGGATGATCCCGACAGGATGCGTTTTGCCAATGACGGCTTCTACTTCAAGCCGCCGGAGGATATGCGCAAACTCTTTGACGATTTGCCTCAGGCCTGTGACAACACCCTGCTCATCGCCGAACGCTGCCGGGATTTTGCCATCCCGATGGGCACCTATCATTTCCCACAGTTTACCATTCCCGAAGGTCAGAATCTGGAGGAACTCTTGCGGGAGAGTGCCCGCAAGGGCCTGGAAGAGCGTTTCAAAGAGATTCGCGCCGTGCGTCCCTCCTTTGGCGAGACGGACGAGGAGGCCTACCGCGCGCGGCTTGCCGAGGAACTGCAGTGCATTGTCAGCATGGGCTTTCCCGGCTACTTCCTGATCGTTGCCGATTTTATCAACTGGGCGAAAGATCACGACATTCCGGTAGGGCCGGGACGCGGCAGCGCGGCCGGCAGCGTGGTCGCCTATGCCATGCGCATCACCGACATCGATCCCATCCGCTACCAGCTGCTGTTCGAGCGCTTCCTCAATCCGGAACGGGTGTCGATGCCCGATATTGATGTGGACTTCTGCGTGCGTGGCAGAGAGCGCGTGATCGAGTATGTGCGGGAAAAGTACGGGCGACACAATGTGGCGCAGATCATCACCTTTGGCACCATGCAGGCCAAGGGCGTGATCCGCGATGTTGGGCGCGCGCTCAACTTCTCGTATGCGGATGTGGACCGCATGGCGAAACTGATCCCGGCCCAGCTCAACATGACCTTGCAGAAGGCGCTGGAAGACGAGCCTCGCCTGAAGGAGCTCATTGCAAGCGAACCGCGCTACAAGAAACTGTTCGAAGTGGCGCAGTCGCTGGAGGGCTTGCACCGCCACGCCTCCACCCATGCGGCCGGCGTGGTGGTCACCCCCCGTCCGCTGGAGGAGTATCTGCCGCTCTACACCGATCCCAGGTCGGGCGATCAGGTGACGCAGTACTCCATGAGCTATGTGGAAAAGATCGGCCTGGTCAAGTTTGACTTCCTTGGCCTGAAGACCTTGACCGTTATCGACGGTGCGGTGCGGCTGATACGGCAGCGCCAGCCGGATTTCGATCTCAAGCTGGTTCCGGACGACGACGAAGCGACCTACAAGCTGCTCTGCATGGGCGATACGGTCGGCGTCTTCCAGCTGGAATCGTCGGGCATGAAGGAGCTGCTCATCAAGCTTCGGCCCACCTGCTTCGAGGACATTGTCGCGCTAGTGGCGCTTTACCGGCCGGGGCCGCTGGGTTCCGGCATGGTGGACGACTTCATCCAGCGCAAGCATGGCCGCAAAAAGATCGTCTACGATTTCGAACAGCTGGAGCCGGTGCTCAAGGATACCTACGGCGTCATCCTCTACCAGGAGCAGGTCATGCTGGTGGCGCGCATCCTGGCCAACTACAGCCTGGGCGGCGCAGATTTGCTGCGGCGGGCCATGGGCAAGAAGAAGGCCGACGAAATGGCGAAGCAGCGCGACCAGTTCATGAAAGGCGTGGCCGAAAACGGGCTCAACCTGAAAAAAGCAGAAACTATCTTCAATCTGATGGAGAAATTTGCGGAATACGGCTTCAACAAGTCGCACTCCGCGGCCTATGCGCTGGTGGCCTACCAGACCGCCTATCTCAAGGCCCATTATCCGGTGGAATTTATGGCGGCGCTTCTGACCGAGGATATGGAATCGACCGACAAGGTCAACAAGAGTATCATGGA